>JALURI010000274.1 GCA_027016965.1 Geoglobus sp. | reverse complement strand
AAACTGAGCTAATAGCAGATAGGATTATCATAATTCCTGATATCTCGAAAAACGTTCTTTCCTCAATTTTGTAAAATTTTGACATCGTCAGGATTATTATCAATGAGAACAGGAAGAGGGTGTAAAAAGACAGCTCGTGATATTCGTACATCAAAACAAAAAAAATCAGAATGGGTATCGTCAGCAAATCAGCCATGGATGTTATAAGCGGGGAAGCAACCGAATCCGGGTCGAGCCCTTTTCTGAAAGGAATTATTGTTATGATGGCAGTAGAGTAGCCAAGCAGCAAGCTCACAAAAACTGTAGAGGCAAGTAGAATAAGCAATGCAAAGAATGCCATGTCAACATGTCCGGTTTTGAGTGTTCCAACAATCCAGAGCAGAAATATGGGGAATACAGACAGTATCACGCTGAGATATATGCTCTCTCCAACTTTTTTCTCACGAAGACTTGCGCTTATCTCACCGAGATAGAGGGAAGTGGTGAATCGGGAAGCCAGTGAGCCAAATATGTTTCCCCTCAATCCCATGAGTCCTGGCAGGACAACAAGAAGAACAGGGTATGAGATCATTAGCTTGTCAAAATACTTGCCCAGAAATGTGCCGGAAACAAAGTTAATGCTCAGACTTATGAGGAGGGCAGGAAATGTCACCTTCCATGCAGAAGCAACGTATCTTTTAAATGTGCCCTCCTCGCTGTAAATCACACTATCCCCCACCGAAAATGATTCAAGGTAATAAATATATTTTTCCAGAATTTTAAACTTCAGTATGGAGTTGCCCAGCTTTCAGAGTCTTTGTAAACAGCCTCATTAAGAATCATTCTGCCTCTGATAGCAGGTTCAGGCTTTCTCACTGCTTCAATTCTGTAAAAAGATGATGTGTAGAAGTTGTGATCTATTCTTGATTTCAATTTCCGGACTATTGGAAGCTTCTCCTGGTATCTGAAGAAATTCTTCTCTTCCTCGGGATAAACGCTGAACTTTCTTCTGAGGTCAGTCACAACAAAACCCATATCATGGATTATCCTCTGAATCTCGTACCATTTCTTCCTTGATGCCTCGAGAGTTGTCACTCCAAAGTATCCAGTACATCCCTCTCCTTTCAGTGCAGAAACTCCCCTGCTCAAAAAAAGTTTCAATCCAGGAATGGTCTCAACAGGATCTGTAACGAAAACATCGTATTTTTCTTTGAACTTTTCAGGAAGCTCCTCCTGGGCATCACAGACCTCTGCCTCAACCGGAAGAGAATATTCCTCTGCAATTGAGTTTATGAAGTTTATCAGCCTTTCATCTATGTCAATGACACTGACCTTTTCAGGCAGTCCTGTGAGGGTTGAGGCTATGCTGAAAAGATCATCATCCCCAACAACAAAGATGTCTGATTTGAGCAGATCACCTCTCTCATACATGAATTCAACTCTTCTCAGAACATCCTCTGGACCAAGAAAACCCTGATCGTACATCTCACAGGTTTCAGGCCTGTCTCTTGTAATTTCCCTGTATTTTGCCAGTATTTCTTCAAATTCTTTGGCAATGGCATACCCCGTTCCGTCGCAGCAGAAACATCTCACGTCAACACCAAATGCTCCAAGCTCATTTACAGCCTTCAGCCCCTTATTGCTGAGCCTTGCTTTTCCGTTTTCCAGTACTACAAGCTCGTCTGATATGAGCTCCTCGAGTATTTCAGTAAATTCCGGAAGACTTGCATCCTGTGAGTCTATCAGTCTGTACACTGAAATTTCTCCTGATGAAAGGGTTTGTAGAATCTGGTTTATTATTCTCCTTTTCATGTTTTAGCCTCTGTCAAGAACATAATGTCTGTAAGACTCCGGTTTGAATCTTTCAAGAAAAAGCTCGAAAGCCCTATCTGTTTTTCTTGTGTCACCACATGTAAAAATGTCAAGATTTACAAGTCCGTATTCGGGCCATGTGTGAAGGGAGATGTGGCTTTCAGCAATCAAAACAACACCTGTAACGCCATGAGGCTCAAATTGCTTGTAATTGGAGCCAATCTTTGTCAAGCCTGCATCTTTTACAACGCTCTCTACAATCTCTTTTACCTCCTTTTCATGAGATATCAGCTCCTTTGGCACTCCGTAAAGCTCTGCGATAATACGT
>JALURI010000273.1 GCA_027016965.1 Geoglobus sp. | reverse complement strand
TTTAACCATACAGAGAAAAATCAGTTTGCCAGTGATAAAAAGCTTGCTGGTTTTAAGATGACAGAATCAATATCGTTAGAAAAGTAAATATCTCCAGAGGAGAGAGCTTGAACAAATGAGAGTGGGGAACCTGAAGGAGTATCTGAAGAACAAGGCAAAGGATGATGATATAGGAGAGCTGAGAAGGGGATTTGAAATCATAGGAGATATAATGATAATTGATCTGCCAGATCACCTTCTCTACCTGAAAGATGATATCATAAAGTGGGTCAGAATGAAACACAAACATGTAAAGACCATACTGAGAAAAACAGGAGAGGTTAGTGGCGAATACAGAATTGCAGATTATCAAATCCTTTACGGCACGGAAACAGAGACAGTTGCAAGGGAACACGGATGCAGATTCAAGGTTGATGTGAGAAAAGCATACTATACATCAAAACTCTCTGGGGAAAGAGAAAGGATTGCCAGAAAGGTGAGATGTGGAGAGAGAGTGCTTGTCATGTTTGCTGGAGTAGGACCGTATCCAATTGTTATTGCAAAACTATCAAATCCTTCAGAAGTGACTGGCATAGAAATAAATCCTGATGCAATCGGATACTTTGAAGAAAACATCAGGCTAAACAAAGTTGAAAAAACTGTCAGGACTGTCCTGGGTGATGTTGAAGCTGAAGTTCCCAAGCTTGAGGGGAAGTTCGACAGAATAGTCATGCCTGCCCCCTACAATGCTGACGAGTTCCTATCTTTAGCTCTGATGAAAATTAAAGAGAACGGGAACATTCACTTTTACACATTTGCAGGTGAGGAAGAGGTTGAAGATAAAAAGGAGTGGATAATTAAAGAGATAGAAAAGAAAGGATATTCCGGAAGTATTGAATACTGGAGAGAATGCGGAAATTTTGCCCCCAGAGTTAACAGATATGTTTTCGACTTATTCATTTCAGAAGCTCTCTGATGATTGCAAGGCTTGATTCCCTTGCAATTCCCGACACACTCCCCCCTCCAAGCACAACAACGAGTTTTCCATCTGAATGTTTTTCTGCAGTTTCCTTCATAATTCTGGCATGTTCGGTGTAGTCTCTCACTGTCAGCCCGAGATCTCCATAATCTCCCTGATGGGTGTCATGTCCAAAATACCAGATAACCATGTCAGGTTTGAATTTAGCAACATAATTCTCAAAATCTCTCACTGCACGATTGTAATTCGTTGTGAAATAGCTGACATCTATCTTAAGCCCATCCCTGCTTTCATAGCTTGTAGGGCATATGCAGTAGTGAAGGAAACTGGCATCATTTTTTATGAGCTCTCTCGTCCCATCCCCATGGTGAGCATCCGTATCAATTACTGCAACCCTGACATTTCCGTGTCTGTTTCTGAGATTCTGTGTGCCGAGAACAACATCATTGAAACAGCAATATCCCCAGAAGTAATCCCTGCCTGAGTGATGGCCCCCCGCTCCAATGTAGGTAAAGGCATTTCTCAGCTCACCAGAATAAACCATTTCCATTGCTTTCACAACACCTCCAGCAGATCTCCAGGCTGTTGAACAGAATGAGTCAAGTCTCACACCTTCGAGCAGATCCCTGGTGTGAACCTGAAGAATCAGCCCCTCATCAACCTCGGGACTTTCAATGAGCCTGAAGTTCTCACAACTTTCAAATTCTCTAAAAGCCTTCGGAAAGTCTCTCAATCTTGTTCCAACTGTTAAATAGCTCCTTCTACTGAAGCTTTCGTGATAAAAAACTCCAGTAACATCCATGGATGTAAGATGCTCTCATCATTAATACTTTTTACGATTCAAATAAACCACTGTGCTATGAATACTGAAAAAATTCCAGTTAGAAAAATTCCGTCAAATGTTCCTGCACCACCTATGCTGACAACTCCTGATCCTATTTTTTCCAGATCTTTTAGATGAAGGATATCTGCACCGAACAGGGCTCCAAGAACTCCTGCCGTAAATGCTATTCTGGGAACGTCATGGACTGGTGCTGACAGAAGAATTACCGAAAGGTAGGAAAAAAGAGCTGAAGCTAAAGGCGGAATCAGCATTGGCACAGCTATGCCAACTCCAGGAATCGGTTTTGCGGAAACAAAGGTAACGAAAGAGGTAAGCAGAAATGCAAGTACAAAAACATCAGTGTTAACTGAAAACAGGATTTTGAGTGAGATGAGAACAGGTATGACGCATCCTCCCAGATTTACAGCTACGGTGATCTTTGCCTTTTTTCTTACTGTATAGATGAAGCCAAAAAAAGAGTACTTTCTCTCAATCAATCTACCCTCCTTTTCAAAGAGAGGGATGTTTATGAAAGATCCAACAATAACCAGAAAAAGTATAATAATTCCATCACTCACTGATAGCCCCAGCACTTCAGATATGGCAGATGATGCCCCAAATACAAATAAAATTGCCAGAAATGGAATCAGTATTAAGAATATAAACAAAGGTAGAAAGAGTGGAGGGAAAAGGTAATCCCTCATCAGATTCTCTTCCTGTCAACAACCACGTAGTCACTTACAGATCTGACGCTTTCAAATGGAAGTATGTAGTATCCCTCTTCCTTCCTCAGTCCCTCGATCTCGTTTTTTGGCCTTACAACAATATCGACCAGACTTCCGGTTTTGTAATCAAATGTTATTGAGTGGACAACGCCTACAATTGTTCCGTCAGAAAGCAGAACCGTTTTGTTGAGCATTTCTCTTGCAAAAACCATCATCACCACCTGAAAAAAATATGTGGTAGCAGGTATAAAATTTTCGCTATCCGTAGCCAAGCAATGCTTTTTGTGCTCCCCTTGCCTCCTTTGCCTTCTCCTCAAATTTCTCATAGAACGAGATCATTGCCTCTGTTATGCTTGGCTTTATTTTTCTTATCGCCAGCAGAAAGTGCTTCATCTCTATTCTCTCAGTCTGCATGTCTTCTCTCAGCGCAAGCATCACTGCTTCCCTGCAAACAGCCTCTATGTCGGCTCCAACATAGCCTTCGGTTATCTCAGCAAGCTCGTCAAGATCGACATCCTCTGCAAGGGGCATATCCTTTACATGGATTCTGAAAATTGCCATTCTGCTCTGCTTGTCTGGTGGTCTGGCATAAACAAGCCTGTCAAATCTTCCGGGTCTGAGCAGTGCTGGATCGAGAATGTCGGGTCTGTTTGTTGCGCCTATAACAACAACGCCATCAAGCTCCTCAAGCCCATCCATTTCAGTTAGGATCTGATTGACAACCCTTTCAACAGCCCTGTTGCCCTCATCTACTCCCCTCATCTGGGCTATTGCATCAATCTCATCAAAGAAGATTATACATGGAGCCACCTGCCTTGCCTTTCTGAATATCTTTCTAACCGCCTTTTCACTCTCTCCAAGCCATTTTGAAAGCAGTTCACTTCCCTTCACACTTATGAAGTTTGCTTCACTTTCATTTGCAACAGCTTTGGCAATGAGGGTTTTTCCAGTTCCAGGGGGGCCATAAAGCAGAACGCCTTTTGGCGGTCTTATACCAAACTTCTTGAATTTCTCAGGATACTTGAGAGGCCATTCCACAGCCTCAACAATCTCCCTCTTGACATCATCAAGCCCGCCAACATCATTCCATGTAACCTTCGGTATCTCCACAAAAACCTCCCTCATTGCAGATGGCTCAATCTCTTTCAGCGATTCCCTGAAATCATCAAATCTAACCTTCAGATTTTCAAGAACCTCAGGCGGTATTTCATCCTCTGTTATATCAATTTCTGGCAGAATCCTTCTCAAGGCTTTCATTGCAGATTCCTTGCATAATGCCTCAATGTCTGCACCAACAAAGCCATGAGTTTGATCTGCCAGGTATCTGAGCATTTCCCTGATTATCTCCCTTTCAAGTTCCTCCTTCAAATCATCTGGTAATAGCTTTTCAAGTGTCCGTTTAATCTCATCCCTAACCTCACTCTCCTTCACATCCTCAATGAAAAACTCAATATCCCTGTATCTCGAATCCCCATTTTCCCTGAGCGTTTCCATCAGATTCTCCAGCGCAGGAACCACAAAATCAAGGGAATAGTCTGGCTCAAGGGGCATGTTTCTTGTGTGAATTTGCAGGATCTCAAATCTCCCCTCTCTATCAGGAACTCCAATTTCAATCTCCCTGTCAAATCTGCCCGGTCTTCTCAATGCGGGATCAACTGCCTCAATTCTGTTTGTTGCCCCAATGACGATAACCTGTCCCCTCTCCTCAAGTCCATCCATCAGTGTTAAAAGCTGAGCAACAACTCTCCTCTCCACCTCTCCAGTAACTTCATCTCTCCTTGGTGCTATTGCATCAATTTCGTCAATGAATATTATACTTGGAGAGTTTTCCTTTGCTTCCTCAAATATCTCTCTCAACCTCTGCTCGCTCTCTCCATAAAATTTACTCATGATCTCTGGACCATTTATGGTATAGAAGCTTGCACCTATCTCATTTGCAACAGCTTTGGCAATGAGGGTTTTTCCAGTTCCAGGGGGACCATAAAGCAGAACGCCTTTTGGTGGATCAATGCCCAATTTCTGGAATAGCTCAGGATATCGCAGTGGGATTTCTATAACCTCTCTAACCTTCTGCAGTTCCTTCTTCAACCCACCTATATCCTCATACGTGACTCCTGACTTTCCAAATCTCTCAAATCCTTTCACAGGCTTGTCCCTGAGAATGATCTTTGTTATCTCATCAATTATAACAGCACCCTTTGGCTCCGTCTTCACAATGGCAAGCAGGATAGCCTGCTGGGGCTGTCTGCCAAAGGTGAACGCTGTCCCAAGAACGGGAATAATGTCTCCTTCAGTGATTGGTCTCTTTAAAAACTGATGTTTGAGGTAGCTTTCCACATCTCCACCAATTATTCTGAAGTCAAGCTTTTTCAGAGGAGCGAATACTGCCTGCTTTGCAACCCTGTATTCAGCCTTTCTAATCTTGACATTTTCTCCTATGTTAACCCCTGCGTTGTCTCTTATGAAGCGATCGATCCTTATTATGCTCTTACCCCAGTCTCTTTTCGGTGCTCTCCATACCTTTGCAACAGTTTTTCTTCTGCCCTCAATTTCGATTATATCTCCCGGAGAGATATTAAGTCTGAACATTGTTTCAGGGTCAAGCCTGGCTATGCCCCTTCCCGAGTCACTTGGATAAGCCTGATTGACTTTGAGAGTGATTTCTTCCATAGTATTAATTAAGTCAGAGTGAACATAAAAAGTGTTGTGGTGGTATGATGAGATTGGCAATATTTGACTGTTTCTCAGGTGCTGCTGGAAACATGATTGTGGGTACACTTCTTAACATATCACTGAATAAACAGGATCTCGAAGAAGTGGTGAAAAAGCTTAATCTAAGTATAGATTTTGAGATAAAAAAGGTCAAAAGAAGCGGAATTCAGGCAAATATGATAGACGTGAAAGAGGAAACAGGTGAAAGAGAGTTTAGAGAGGTTGTGAGAATAATAGGGAGCTCTGAAATTGATAAGGGTGTAAAGAAGGACAGCATTGAGATTTTCAAAAGGCTTGCAGAGGCTGAAGGTAGAGTTCACGGAAGAGACTATAAAAAAGCGGTTTTTCATGAGGTTGGAAGTGATGATGCGGTCTTTGACATAGTTTGCTCTGTTATTGGGATACGCAGGCTGAAGGAAAAGGGCTACAGAATTTTCACAACACCGATAACAACAGGGAGAGGATTTGCTGAAAGTTCTCACGGGAAAATTCCTGTTCCTGCTCCAGCTGTTCTTGAAATTGTAAAAAACAGCAAACTGAAGCTAATTTTCAGTGGTGATGGAGAGCTTTTAACCCCAACAGCCGCAGCAATTCTCGCCCATTTCTCTGAAGGAGAGTTTCTCTTACCAATGTCAGTCCATGAAATCAGCTACAGTGCAGGAAAGAGGAATGAGAGCAATTCAAACCTTCTCAGGCTAATTCTTGGAACGTCAACTTTTCGTGATGAAATTGTGGTAATCGAGACAAACGTGGATGACATGAGTCCTGAAGATATGGCATATGCTGTTGAAAAGCTCAGCAGAACATGTCATGACGTTTCTGTTATTCCTGTCACAGGGAAAAAAGGAAGACCTGGATGGATTTTGAAGGCTATAACAGATTTTGAAAGAGCTGAAGAGGTTGCAGAGGAGATAATGATCAGAACAACATCCATCGGTGTCAGAATCATTCCAGTATACCACAGGGTTAAGGCTGCAAGAAAGGAAGAAACCGTGACGACCAGAATGGGAGAGAAAACATTTAATGTCAGGCTTAAGAGGTCAGACTACACATCAAAGCCAGAATTTGAGGATCTGAAGAGGATTGCTGAAGAGACAGGCATGTCCTTAGCTGAGATCAGAAAAATCGTAGAGGAGAGGCTGAATGAGGCTGAAAACAGGGAGTAAATGCATAGACGATCTCCTTGGGGGAGGGATTGAAACAGGAACAGTTACACAGATTTACGGTGAGAGTGGAACAGGAAAAACGTCATTCTGCCTTCTCTTTTCATACACTACAGCAAAAAACGGAAAGGTGGCATTCATTGATACAGAGGGTCTTTCAGGGGAGAGAATTGACCAAATATTCCGGGAGAAAGAACTTCTCAAAAATGTATTCATCTATGAGGTTTTTGACTTTAGGCAGCAAAGCACAGCCATAAGAGATGTTTCAGGACTTGTGAAAAGAGAAGAAATCAGAGCAGTAATCCTTGACTCTCTCACAGCCCTGTACAGAAGTGAGCTTGAAGATGAAAGCAAACAGCTCAAATTCAAAAGAGAACTGACATCCCAGCTCACATTTCTTCTGGGGCTTGCGAGAAAACACAATATCGCCGTAGTTTTCACAAATCAGATGTTCACAAATATAAACACAGGAGAGATCAAACCTCTTGGAGGACCAAGCATAGATCATCTGTCAAAAACGATAATAAAATTCCATAAAACCGGGAAAAAGAGAATTGCAAAGCTTGTAAAACACAGATCAAAACCAGAAGGGCTGGAATGCACATTTGATATAACAGATCGCGGAATTGAACCATAGAAATATTTATTAATTTTTAGGTGTTCCGAAATTCATGCACTGTCATCACACTCACGGTGATCTATCATTCGATGTTGTGCTTGTTGGAAATCCAAATGTTGGGAAGAGTGTGATATTCCATAAACTGACAGGAAGATACGCAGACGTCTCCAATTACCCGGGCACAACGGTTGACATTCTGACAGGGAAAATAAAAGGAACAGATCTCAGGCTTGCCGATTTGCCTGGAATGTACTCATTCTTCTCAATTACTGAAGAAGAGAAGGTTGCAAGAGAAATTCTGCTCTTCTCCAATCCAAGAGTTGTTGTTAATGTGGTAGATGCAAAAAATCTGGAACGGGGGCTAACCCTAACGTTTCAGCTTTTTGATTGTGGCTTTAACATTATTCTGGTTATAAATGCGGTGGATGAGGCCCAGAGGCTTGGAATAAAAATTGATGAGAAGAGACTTGAAAAGGAACTTGGAATCCCTGTCATAAAGACGGTAGCAGTAAAAAACAAAGGGATAAGAGAGCTCATTGAAAAGATAAGGGAAATGTCAACCTCTCCAGTTCATCCTCCTGAACTGAGATTCTCTGAAGAGACTGAAAAAGCCGTTGAGGAGGTTATGGAATTTGTGCCTGAAGCCATAACTACCCACAGGAGGATGGCGGCAATACTTGCAATTACAGGCGATGAAGACATTCTAAGGATTTGTGGTATTGACAGAAAATTTATCGAAACATACAGATCAAAATTTGGGATATCTCCAGCCTACAGATTTGCCCTTGAATACCAGAGAATGGCAAAGGAACTTGTTGAAAGAACTGTAAAAGTTGAAAAAACGAGGAGAGGGGTGTATGACAGGTTCAACGAGCTAACATTAAACCCGATAACAGCAATACCAATGTCGTTAATTGCCCTTTACTTCCTTTACCTCCTGGCTGGAGTTCTGGGAGCTCAGATCCTGGTGGATTTTATAGAGAGCCAGTTTGAAAGTACCATCAATACAAATCTGAATCTCTGGCTTGAACAAAACATCCCAAACTACTGGATGAGAGAGCTTGTAGGTGGTGAATATGGAATCATCACTCTCGGCTTGAGATACGCAATAGCCATAATATTCCCAATAGTCACTATGTTTTTCATAGCATTTGCAATACTTGAAGATTCAGGCTTCCTGCCGAGAATGGCAATCCTTCTTGACAGACTCTTCAAAAAATTTGGACTGAGTGGGAGAGCTGTCATACCGCTTATACTGGGACTTGGATGTGGAACAATGGCGGTGATTGTTACAAGAGTTCTTGAGTCAAGAAGGGAGAAAATGATCGCCACGCTCATGCTTGCGGTAGCAATCCCATGCTCAGCCCAGCTTGGAATAATGCTTGGGATAGCTCCTGACTTTAAAGCATTGACGATATGGGCTGCAAGTATCTTTTCAGTTCTGATGGTAATAGGTTTGCTTGCAGGAAAGTACATGCCAGGGGATGAGCCGGTTTTTTACATGGAAATTCCGAGTCTCAGACTGCCATCCATTTCCAATATCCTTATGAAAACTGCTTCGAGACTTGAATGGTATTTTAAGGAAGTTCTGCCAATATTCATGGCAATAAGCCTTGCTATATGGGTTGGAAGGATTACAGGGGTCTTTGACATTGTGGTTTCGGCTCTCGCAATTCCAGCATCATTCCTTGGTCTTCCAGAAAAAATGGGTGAGATATTCCTCTACGGATTTTTCAGAAGAGATTATGGTACTGCAGGTCTCTATGATCTGATAAAGCAGGGATTCCTTGACTACAATCAGACGATAATCTCAATGGTTGTTCTGACTCTTTTTGTTCCATGCATC
This sequence comes from Geoglobus sp., assembly GCA_027016965.1. The sequence goes on along the minus strand of JALURI010000273.1, from coordinate 10,170 downwards.
GCTCAGTTTTCAATGATGGCAAAAGAGAGAGGTATAAAATTTGCAGCAGTAACTGTTTTAACCGCTATCATCATAGCATTCTCATCAGGATTTTTGTTGAAAACAATTCTGGGGTGATACCATGAAGGAAGAACATGAAAATGCACTGAAAGAAATATACATGGAAAGAATTGAGGGGTATGGGTGTGATGTCAGGACGGATGGAAATGTGCTCAGAGAGCTACATGAACTGGGCTACGTTGACGAGAATGGAAATCTGACCGAGACTGGTATTGAGAGAGCAAAGAAGATAATCAGGCTTCACAGACTTGCGGAAAGATTGCTGCATGATGTTCTGAGCGCAAGCGAGGGAGAGGTTGAAAGTTCAGCCTGCAAATTTGAGCATTTCATAAGTGAGGAAGTTGAACAGGCGATATGCACACTGTTAGGACATCCAGACGTTTGCCCTCACGGAAGGGAAATCCCGCCTGGAGAATGCTGCATCAAAGGCCAGGATGAAGTAAAGAGCATAGTTCTCAAGCTGTCAGCATTATCTCCGGGAGAAGAGGCAGAAATAAAATATCTCTCAGGAAATGATGAGATAATCAAGAAGATAATCGCTCTTGGAATACTTCCGGGAAAGAAGATAAAGGTTGTGAGAGTTTTTCCAGCACACCTGATTCAGATTGATAACACCCAGATAGCAATAGATGAGAGAATGGCAGAGACCATTCATGTAATGAGGATATGAAAGGGAGGCATTCCGAGATAGAGTTCAAAAATGGAGTTGCCCTCAAAAAATTTCACCCTCAGTTCAAATACAATTTCTGGAAGGAACTTGCATTCCTGAACATTCTTCAGCCCTTTTCTTTTGTTCCAAAACTTTACGGTTTTAACAGAGACAGACTTGAGATAGAAATGGAATGTATAAATGGAAGACATATCGAGAGTGTCATCACTGATATTAGTCCAGAGCATCTTGGAGAAATTCTGGATGCATGCCGAATCCTTGACAGGCTTAGCATACAGAAAGAGGAGATGACCCATCCGTATAAGCACATCATAATCGGAGAGAGGATAGTTTTCGTGGATTTTGAGAGAAGTGTGATAAAAGAAAGACCATCCAACCTTACCCAGTTTCTTGTGTATCTCAATTCCAGACGGAAAATAATGAACAGAGATGAACTCATATCGATTACACGAGATTACAAGAAAAGTTTCAGTGAGAAAATGTATGCTGATGTTAAAGAAAGAGTTTTAAGTCACATTGAATAAAATCCTCAACCCCAAAAATACAAAACATTAAAATTGTCTGCCCTCACAACAACAGTTCGTGTTAGCAAGGAGAGTTGCGAGAAATGCACTTTACAACAGCTCGGCAACACTTATCGGAAACGTTTCCGGGCTGATAATTACGATATTCCTGGCAAGAACCCTTGGCCCCGAGAATTTCGGAATATACTCTCTGAGCATATCCGTTGCCTTTCTCGTTCTCGCGTTCACAGACCTCGGGGTTAACCAGACGCTCATAAGGTACGTCTCCGACGCGACTGGCAGGGGAAACATTTCCTTAGCAAGGGGATACATCAGAGAGCTCGGAAAGATGAAGCTCATGCTGACAGCACTGACATCTCTGACCTTATTCCTTCTATCAGACTTCCTCGCGGAGAATGCGTTTCACAGCGGGGAGATTGCAACACCTCTGAAAATCGTCTCTATCTTCATATTCCTCCACCCGCTTTCAGGCTTCCTTACCGGAATCTTCAACGGTCTGAACGACTTCAGGGCGAACTTCATCAGATCAGCAACTTACGAGCTCTTCAGAGCAGTCAGCATAATCTCTCTGGTTTATGCGGGATACTCGGTCGTGGGGGCAATCCTCGGATTCGTGATAGCCACTCTCATTGCCCTATTAGCATTAACGACCCTGTTCCTTCGTAACTACAGAACATACATCTTCGGCTTCGCAGAAAAGATAGAGCTGAAAAGGGTGCTCAGGTTTACAGGCTATCTGACTGTAGGAAGCATAGCCTGGACGGTCTTTGCTTATGTTGATTCGGTTATGATCGGCATGTTCATGTCTGCTGAATATGTTGGTTACTACAGAGCAAGCTATAGCATCATAAGCGCACTCTCTGGTATACTCTCACTGCCTATAGTTCTGTTTCCGGTTTTCGTACAGCTTGAAGGCAAAAGTCTGAAGGATGCTTTCAACAAGGTCTTCAAATATTCAGCAATGCTCGCCGTGCCAGCATCCTTTGGTCTCCCGGCTATTTCAAGAGAGGTCGTGTTTGCAGTTTACGGTCCAGAGTACTTTGATGCTATTCCCGTTTTCTGGATTCTGTCTTTTCTGATACTGAGGAGTGCTGTCGGCTTCTGGGCTGTGATATTTAACGCTAAGGAGAAGCCTGAATACCCGGTAAGAGCGATTATTACAGGAATGACAATGAATATTGTGCTCAACTACCTGATGATTCCTGCATTTGGTATTGTCGGTGCCGCTGTAGCTACCCTTATATCAAACATTACCGTTTGGAGTATTCTCGCCTACCTCTCCAAAAGAGAGTTTGAAATATTCTTCTCACCCGCCCACATGGCGAAACCCGTAATTGCAAGTATGGTAATGCTTGCAGTTCTGATTCTTTTCACACCCACAACTATCCCTGAAGGTGTTGCTCTCGTGATGGTAGGAGCTTCGGTTTACTTCGCTACCCTCTATGCGATCAGAGGTATTGAAAAAGAGGACGTGGAATACTTCATGAAGGTTCTCGGTAGATAGCCCGGGTACAACCGAAACCGTTTAATACAATCTAATTACATTTAATTATACTTAATTAAGAGGTGAGGAATATGGTTGATAAAAAGAAGTACACAACAGTTTCGATTCCAAAGCCCCTGTATGACAAAATAAAGACAAGAATAGAAGATACAGGCTTTACATCTGTTTCAGACTACGTCACATATGTTCTGAGAGAGGTTCTTGCAAGCCTAGAAGAGGAGGAAAAGGAGGAAGTCTTCAGCAAGGAAGAGGAAGAAAAGGTGAAGGAGAGGCTCAGAGCTCTTGGGTATCTGGACTGATGCCGGCAGGGACTTGATATGGTATCAAAGCCCCATGGAGGAAGAATTGTAAAAAAGGTTGCATCCAGAAAAACAAAAGAAAGAATTCTGAGTGAAAAACACGAATATCCGAAGCTGAAGATTGAGCACAGGGAGGCTATAGATGTTGAAAATATAGCCCATGGAATATACTCCCCTCTAACAGGATTTTTTACAGAGGCCGACTACATCTCAGTTCTTGACCACATGCGGTTGAGCGATGACACGCCATGGACAATCCCTGTTGTGCTTGATGTCAGGAATGCAGACTTCGGAGAGGGAGATGCAATACTTCTTCACCATGAGAACCACATTATTGCAAGGATGCATGTTGAGGAAATCTACAGGTTTGACAGAAAGGAGCTTGCCAAGAAGGTTTTCAAAACAACTGATACAAATCATCCGGGAGTGTCGAGAATCCATGAAATGGGTGAGTGCCTCGTTGGAGGGGAGATAGAGCTTTTCAATGACAGCCATAATCCATTTGCCAGCTACACACTGAGACCGATGGAAACAAGAATCCTTTTCAGGGAGAGAGGGTGGAAGACAATTGTAGCATTTCAAACCAGAAACGTCCCTCATCTCGGTCATGAATATGTCCAGAAGGCAGCACTGACCTTTGTTGACGGGCTGTTCATAAACCCTGTTCTCGGCAGAAAGAAAAGAGGAGATTTCAAAGATGAGGTAATAATAAAAGCCTATGAGTCCCTGTTGAAACACTACTACCCTAAGGATGCTGCTGTCCTGGCTACTGTAAGGTATGAGATGCGATACGCTGGGCCACGAGAAGCTTTACACCATGCTATAATGCGGAAGAACTTTGGTGCAACCCACTTCATTGTGGGAAGAGACCATGCCGGTGTTGGGGATTATTATGCTCCTTATGAAGCATGGAACATCTTTAACCAGTTTCCAGATCTTGACATAGTACCGATGTTTATCCATGAAGCATTTTACTGCCGTAAATGCGGAGGGGTTGTGAATACCAAAATATGCAACCACGATGAGCAGTTCAGAGAGAGAATAAGCGGAACAAATCTCAGAACGATCATTTCAAATGGCAAAGCTCCTCCTGAACACATCATGAGGAAGGAGGTTTATGAAGCGATAAGGAGCTTTGAGAATCCATTTGTGGAGTGAAAAAATGGATCTGATAGTGCATCACTGGGACGCAGATGGAATATGTTCAGCCTCGCTCATAGCTAAACATCTTGCTGATAACGACTTTGTGAATGTTGCTCCACCGGTAGGGGAGTACAGGTTTGATAAAAGAATAAAAATGCTCATTAACACAGCAGAGTCTGTTTTTGTTGCAGACTTGAATGTTCCGGGAGAGGTGGAGAAAATTGAGAAAAGAATCACCTTCTTTGATCATCACAAACAGCCTGAAATCAAAAGTGATGTTGTCAGGCAGATAAATCCTGTTATTGAGGATAGAAGAGCAGAATCCTGCGTTCTTGTGATCTCCAGACATGCCAATGCCTGGGGTGCTGAGACTGTAATAGGTACGGTTGGAGATGTTGGCAGAGCTGCTTTTGTCATTCCTGAAATAAAGAAAACAATGGAAAAGCTGAGAATGACTGAAAATCAGGCGGCAAGAATTGCTGAACTCATAGACTCCAATCACATTTCATGCAGTAGAGAGGGTGTTGAGGATGCTGTTAAAATCATTCTGGAAAGAGAGTGGAGGGATCTGCTTGAACATGAACCATGGATAAAGCAAACTGAGGAGATTGAGGGGGAGGTGGAAAGGGTGCTTTCCGAGATTGATAGTAGAGGTAAGAGAGCCTTTCTCCAGTTCAGAAGCAGATTCAACATAATATCCAGAGTTGCGAGAGTCTTGGTCTGGGACATGGGATTCGATGAAACTCTTGTGATAAACAGTGATTTCAATGAAAAAGTCCAGCTTTACTACAGAATCTCAAAAAAAGCAGCTTCTGAAATAGACATGAATAACATTATCTCAGATCTTAAAGCCACTGGTGTAAGCGCAGGTGGGAAAGATGATGTTATGGGGTGTGTGATGAAGCCAGAAAGGCTTGAACATGTCATGAGAGTTTTTCGAGCACATCTGAGGTGGTTGGATTGAGTGATCAGATTCAGGGTGTTAAAAAAGTGTTTGTCATGGGTCTCGATTCTGCACCTCCCGAACTGCTGTTCAACAGATTTCTCGAAGATTTACCCAGCATAAAAAAGCTACTTGAAGTATCAGCTTACGGGCCGATGAAGAGCTGCATTCCTGCGATAACTATTCCAGCATGGATGGTGATGGCAACCGGAAAAACACCTGGAGAGCTTGGGCTGTACGGATTCAGACATAGAAAAAGAGGCACATACAACAATATATGGATCGCTCACAGTCTGATGGTCAGAGAAAAGGCTGTATGGGATTATATTGGTGAAGAAGGAAAGAAATCGATTCTTGTTGGTATTCCTCCAAGCTATCCACCCAGAAAGATTAATGGATGTATGATAGGGTGCTTCATAACTCCAGACGCAGAAAGTGATTACACATATCCAGAAGTGCTGAAAGGAGAAATAGAGAGGCTCGTAGGAGAATACATCTTCGATGTGGTATTCAGAAAGGATGAAAGAGGTGAAGTTAAGGAGAAAATCTGGGATATGACCGAAAAGAGATTTGAGGTTATCAGATATCTGATTGAAAACCGAGACTGGAACTTTTTCAAGTTCGTGGAGATCGGCTTGGATAGAGTTCATCATGCATTCTGGAAGTATTTCGATGATAACCATCATCTGTACGAGCCAGAGAGTGAATACAGAAATGTCATACAGGATTACTACAGATTTCTCGATAGGGAAATCGGGAAAACACTGAGACTGATTGATCTAGACGAAACTGCGGTCATGATTGTTTCAGATCATGGAGTGAAGGCCATGAAAGGTGCCTTTGCCATAAACCAGTGGCTTTCAGAGGAGGGTCTACTTAAAATAAACGATAGAGAGATCAGGGAGGGTGCAAGGCTGGAAAGACTGGATGTTGACTGGAACAAAACCAGAGCATGGGCATGGGGAGGCTACTATTCCAGAGTGTTCATAAATGTTGATGGTAGGGAATCAAAAGGTGTAATCAGCCAGGAAAGGTTCTTTGAGTTCAGAGATGAGCTTGCAGAACTTGTGAAATCTATAAGAGGTCCTGATGGTGAGAAATGGGATACTGTGGTGTACTATCCTGAGAACATCTATCCTGCAGCTAAGGGCGATAGGCCGGATATGATGGTTTATCTTGATAATCTCAATTGGAGAGCTGCTGGAACTCTTGGTTATGAAAGTCCGTATCTTGAGGAAAATGATACGGGACCTGATGATGCTGTCCACTCAGAGTACGGGGTTTTCTCAGTTTACGTGCCTGGAATGAGCGGATCAAAGCAGATCATAACTGACATATACGATTTCGCCCCCACTGTGCTGAAGCTGTTTGGAATTAAAGCAGGACTGAGCGGAAACAGCGTTGCTTAGGGAGGTGGTGTCATGCATGGAAACCTTGAGAAGGGATTCACCATCTGGCTAACCGGACCAAGTGGGGCGGGGAAGTCAACTCTTGCCAGTAAGCTTGCTGAGAAACTTTCAACCATGGGATTCAGAGTAGAAGTACTTGATGGAGATCAGATAAGAAAAACACTGTATCCAGAACTGGGCTTTAGCAAGGAAGCGAGAGTGATGCACAACAGAATCGTGATTCACATGGCAAAATTGCTCACGAGAAACGGAGTCATAGCGATAGTTTCTCTAATCTCTCCTTACAGGGCTGTCAGAGAGAAAGCAAGGAAAGAGATAGGGGACTTTATCGAGGTTTACATCAATGCACCACTTGAGGTGAGAATAAAGAGGGATCCAAAGGGACTTTACAGAAAGGCTATGAACGGGGAGATTAGAGGTCTTACAGGATACAATGGAGTGTATGAGGAATCAGAGAATCCAGAGGTACTCATCGACAGCTCTAAAATGTCACCTGATGAGGAGGTTGATCTGGTTATAACCAAGGCAAGAGAACTTGGTTTCATACTTTAAAGGGGGAAGGTTTTTGGACATAACTTTCACAGTCTTGGGCTTTGCTGTGGGATTTCTTGTCGGTCTTACAGGGATAGGTGGAGGAGCACTTACCACACCATCTCTGATCTTCCTCGGAATGGAGCCCCTCAGAGCTGTCGGAACAGACCTTCTGTATGTCACCGCAACAAAGATTTTCGGGACAGCATTTCACCACAGAATGGGGAGAGTCAGATATGAAATAGCCCTCAGACTCCTTGCAGGAAGTGTTCCTGCGATCATCTTGGGAGGATATTTGCTCAGGGTTCTCAGCAGGGATGTTCTGAATGCCTACCTCACTTTCGTTCTGGGTTTCGTTCTTTTAGCAAGTGCTCTTGCCAGCATAATCAGAAAAGAGTTAAATCCACCAATCAAACCGAGGATGTTTCACCTGTACATTCTTGGATTTGTTGTCGGACTTACAGTCCAGTTCACATCTGTTGGTGCCGGTGTTATTGTGGGCTTCACGCTGATAAATCTTGCAAGAATCTCCCCTGCAGAGGTTGTGGGAATCTCGATTTTCTACGGACTCCTTCTCTCTTTTATGAGCTTCATCAATTACGCTTCTATCGGTAGTGTGGATTACAGAGTTGCAGGAATGCTGATTTCGGGCTCGGTGTTTGGGGTGTATGCAGGAACAAGAATCGGTACCAAGGTGGAAAGTGAGAAGCTGAAAAAAGCAATAAATCTGCTGATTGCCATCATAGGACTGGTAACGGTGCTGAACTCGCTGCTGTAATTTCTTCAGAACTTTTGGCAAGTCTTAATGAAATTTTCTGCAAATTTTTCCATAGATGCTGAGTGAGTTCAAAGTAACTGTCCAAGGTTCATGAGTGAGATTCCTGTGTAAAGCTACAGCAGAGGTTTACTCCACAGTCACACTCTTTGCAAGATTTCTCGGCTTGTCAATCTCACACCTTCTTACCTTGGCGGTGTAGTATGCGAGCAGTTGCAGAGCGACTGAGTGGGTTACTGCAGTAAAAAGTGCATCGGTTCTGGGCACTCTGATAACGTGGTCAACGTACTTCTCCACCTCAGCATCATCATGTCCGGTAACAGCCACAACAATGCTCTCTCTCGCCTTCACCTCCTTTATGTTGCCGAGCATTATCTCGTAGGTCTCATCCGGAGTGAGTGAAGCAATTACAGGTGTTCTCTCGCCAAGCAGTGCAAAGGGCCCGTGCTTGAGCTCACCAGCAGGATATGCCTCGGCGTGAATATAGGAAATTTCCTTCATCTTTAGCGCTCCTTCCATGGCTATGGGCACGCCTATGCCTCTGCCAATGTACATCATGTTCCCGTAATCTGACAGCTTTTCCGCTATGGCTCTGATCTCGTCCTCATGCTCTAAAACGCCTTTCACAAGCTCAGGCATAATTCTTAGCTCGTCGAGCAGTCCCTCCATTTCACTCTTTGTCATTCTTGAAAGCTTTAGAGCGACAAGATACAGAACGATGAGCTGAGCGATGAAGGATTTTGTTGCAGCGACACTTATCTCCGGCCCTGCCCTCGTGTAAAGAACGTGGTCTGCTATTCTGGTTGCAGTGCTTCCAAGAACATTGACAATCGCAAGAGTTCTTGCTCCAAGCTTCTTAGCGATCCTCATCGCCTCGAGGGTGTCAGCAGTCTCTCCGGACTGAGTTATGGCTATCGCAAGGGTTCTGTGCATCGGAGGCTGGTGGTAGATGAACTCAGAGGCAAACTCAACTCTTACGGGAATTCCTGCAAGCTTCTCGATCAGATGTTTACCGATCAGGCTTGCGTGATACGACGTTCCGCAGGCGATGAACGTCACTTCTGAAACTCCTGCAGCAAAGCTGATGTCAATTTCGATGTCATCTGAAAGGTACTCAAACAGCGTGTCCTCAATAACTCTTGGAATTTCGTGGATTTCCTTGAGCATGAAGTGCTCATAGCCTCCTTTCTCAGCATCCTCTATGCTCCAGGGAATCGTCTCGACTTTTCTGTTGACTTTCCTACCATCGCTGAATATCTCAAAATCACCTTTCATGAGAACCAGTAAGTCTCCATCCTCAAGATAAACGACCCTGCTGGTGTAGTCGAGAATCGCAGGGACATCAGAGGCAATTATCAGCTCATCATCACCAACACCGAGCACAAGCGGGCTTTTGTAACGGGCTGCAACAAGCTCATCTTTTTCAGCGTGCATCACAACTAAAGCGTACGAGCCCTTAAGCCTGCCTATAGTCTTCTCCACAGCCTCTCTCAGATCTCCCTTGTAGAACTCCTCGATGAGATGGGCAATCACCTCTGTATCGGTTTCAGAGCTGAAGACATGCCCTCTGCTCTCCAGCTCTTCTTTAAGCGACTGGAAGTTGGAGATTATTCCGTTGTGCACCACAGCAATTTTCCCGCTGCAGTCTGTGTGGGGGTGAGCGTTGATTTCAGAGGGTTTGCCGTGAGTGGCCCACCTTGTATGGCCGATGCCGGCATTCCCTTCAGCAACGCTGTAAGTCTTTTCGTCTCCTATCGCTCCCATCCTCTTTATCAGCCGTATCTCGTTTTCATGTCTGACGGCAACTCCCCACGAGTCATAGCCTCGATATTCAAGCCTTTTCAGTGCAGAAATTATAACCTCATCAGCCCTCCTGAAGCCGATGTAACCTGCGATCCCGCACATTCACAACACCCTCGAGCCATCAGGAATGTTTTCTGAAATCACCTTCAGGGGTGCAACAGCCACTTCATTCCCAATAACCGTCCCGGGCATTGCAGTTACCTTGGCACCTATACTGCACCTCTCACCAACAAACACTCCGGTTTCAAGCTTCACAATTCTGTTATCAACATCAAGAGATGCAACATCTTTTACAGCCGTGAATCCTGGCCTTATCTTGGTTCCCGAGTCTATAACCGAGGCTTCGATCCTGCTCCCGCTTCCGATTTTCACATTATCCCCAACAACGCTGTTATTGATCACAGAAAAGGGTTCAATTCTCGTGTTGTTGCCTATGGAGACTCCAGGTCCTATTACAGCATTCGGGCCTATATCACAGTTCTCACCCATCACAACCGGTCCCCTTATGT
>JALURI010000272.1 GCA_027016965.1 Geoglobus sp. | reverse complement strand
GAGAGATAGGATAATTGCAAAATTAAAGAGTGAAAACCGAGAACTTGAGAAAAAAATTTCTGAACTCAAAAAAGAAATTGAAAAATTGAAAGAGAGAATTTACCATATTTCTTCAGAAGATCACAGAAAAATCAGAGAACAGAATGTTTTCAAAGCACTTCAGTCTGAAATCAGAGATTTGAGGGTGGCAATAAATGAGAAAGACAGGATGATTGAGGAGCTCAGCAGGAGGATAGAGATGCTTAGAAAGATGAAATATCTGGAATTCAGAGGATGGAAGTCCATAAAAGTCCTCAGGAAATTTACAAGGGATGAGATTGAAAGACTTGAAAATTCAGCTGGAATAAATAGCGGAGATGTTCTGTACATAAGAAACGTGGCTGGAGGAGGAAAAAGCGGTGCAGAGATGCTGGTAAGGAAAGGTGTTAAAGCCATTATTTCCAGCGGAGAAATGTCCCATCTTGCAATGGAGGTTTTCGAAAGGGAAAGTATTCCGGTAATATCTCAAGACAGAATTATGATTAAACTGTTCGAAGAATTTGCCCTTGTCAAGTCTGAAGAGCTTCAGAGAGTGATTGATGAGGCTGAAAAATCACTTGAAAAAAGAAAGCTTGAAAAGGTGGAGGAGATTATTTCAGAATACAGAACAAGGCGTAAGGAGGAGATCAGATAAAATTAAATAGTATTGTAAAACAGATTTTCAGATGATTGAGTATGTTATTCTCGGTTATGCTCCATCTCTTTTTATTCTGTGGTATGTATATCACAAAGACAGGATTGAACCTGAACCAAAGTTTTACGTCATCCTGACCTTTATTTTTTCATCTTTTATCTCTACCTCTATTGCTCTTGCCATTGAAAGCCAGTTAAGCGGTTTTCAGGTTTTTTTGCTTGCTCCATTTATAGAAGAGTTTACGAAAATGCTCGCTTTGTTGATTCCTTACTGGAGGAGAATGTTTGATGGGGTAATGGATGGAGTTGTGTATGGTGTTGCAGCAGGACTTGGATTTGCGTCGCTTGAAAATCTCATGTATGGGCTGTCATACGGATACGGCACTGCAGTGACAAGAGCGTTTCTCACACCCATCGCCCATTCTGCATTTACGACAGTAATCGGTGTTGGGTTCGGGCTGAAATCTGAAGGAAAAACATCTTCAATCTGGCCATATTTCGTTCTTGCAGGAATATTTCACCTTATATGGAATACGTCAGCTCTCACAGGTGTTTTCACACTGACACTGTTTGGTGCCAATATTCTGCTGATATACATTCTGATCAAAATAGGCATGAGGGAAGATGTTCAGAAGATAGAGCACTACATAATCAGAAAGTTTTAATATTTTCTGTTTGAATTAGGGTTGATGGCTCTGGGATTTGTTTTGATAAAGGTAATGCCGAGAAGAGAGAGAAGTGTTTACGAAAAACTGCTCAAACTTCGGGAAGTGGAAGAACTTCATCCGCTTTTTGGAGAATACGATCTGATAGCCAAAATTTCTGTGAGGGATTTTGAGGAGCTCAGTGATGTGGTTGTGAAAAAGATAAGATCGATTGATGGAGTGATTGAGACAAAAACACTTACAGGTGCAAAATTCTGAAAATGATAAGGGGTCTCCAGATTATAGCTGAGAACAGGGTTGGAGTTCTGAGAGATATAACTTCAAAAATAGCGGAGCATGGAGGAAATATAACCTACGCTCAGAGCTTCATAATAGAGCATGGTGAGAATAAAGGCAGGGCACTGATATATCTTGAAGTGGATGGAGGGGATTTCGACAGGATTCTGAATGAAATCAGAAGATTCACTTTCGTTCTTGAAATAAGTGAGGAAAAACCCTTTGAGAGGGTTTTTGGAAAGAGAGTCCTTATTTTTGGAGGGGGTGCCCAGGTTTCACAGGTAGCTCTGGGTGCAATAACTGAAGCCGATAGACATAATCTAAGAGGCGAGAGGATAAGTGTTGATACAATGCCTCTTGTTGGAGAAGAAGAACTTTCAGATGCTGTGAGGGCAGTTTCAAGGCTTCACAGAGCTGAAATCCTCATTCTGGCAGGTGGACTTATGGGAGGTAAGGTTGCTGAAGAGGTTAAAAAGTTGAGAAAGGCTGGAATTCCTGTTGTGAGTCTGAACATGTTTGGTTCAGTGCCAAAAGTCAGTGATCTGGTGGTCAGCGACCCTGTGATGGCTGGTACACTTGCGGTTATGCATGTATCAGATAAGGCAAGATTTGATGTTGAGAAGGTCAGAGGAAGAAGACTCTAACAGTAAAGAAAGATGAAGAAAAATTCTGGAGGATTGCCCCATGGTTGCTGTGATAGGGGTCGGAAATTACCTTCTTGGGGATGATGGGTTTGGGATACATGTCATCAGAAAAATGCAGGAAATGGAAGAATTTTCGGACATCAAAATTGTTGATGCCATGACAAACCCCATCATGCTTCTTGAGGCGATGGATGGAGAGGATAAAGTTATTGTTGTCGATGCAATTGACATCAATGAAAAAGAAGGTGTTGTAACCTTCAGATTCAACCCAAACAGTGATGATTTCCCGTCGGATGTGATGCTGAGCATTCATGACATGCACTTCAAAGATCTCATAATTATGGCGAGAGGTGTTTATGAATTGCCTGAAGAGGTTGTTATAGTAGGTGTTAAACCTGAGAGGATTGAACCGGGTCTTGAATTGAGTGATGGATGCAGGAAATACCTTGAGGATGCAATAGATCTTATAAAGAAGGAGATTTCACTCAGTTCCACTCAGAAAATGGATAGGTAGAGTTAAAGGGCTCTGAATTCCACCAGTCAAATTCGGTTATATCCATCTTTGCCCATCCTGGATATTTCAGAGTTGATGCGATTCCAACAATCTGTCCCGGGTTGTCAAAAAGTTTCGGAGGAGTGTAGTAGTAATTGTATTGTCTGAGAAACTCCTCGTAGGGTTTTCCGGGATTTTTGTTTGTGTATTCCTTCCATGTGATGGAATAATTTCTGTATTTTCCATCAGGAGCATCAACTATACCGGGAGGATTGTACCTGTTTCTCGTCAGAGCGGTGGGCTCAATTGCGACCTTTTCACCATTATCAAGCTCAACAATAATCCAGAGATGGCTGATTGCATCTGATCTTGCTATGTAAGTTTTGAATCCATGCCCTTCTAAGTACCATTCAAGATAGGCTGAAGATTCGGTGCTGTCGAAAATATCCTCCTTATAAGGTGGGAGATATGTTCGATTGAGGACGTAGGTGAGATTATTGATATCGTGGGTTCCGATGTCTCCATACATTTTTTTCGCTGTCTGATAATAGCCGTAGGGAAGATATCCAAGTCCGCTGAAGTAGTAATAGAATGTGAGAGCAATGATGGCAAGTACAGAGAAAAAAACAGTGTATTTTATCAGTGTCCCAATAAATCCAATAAAACCCATGGTCATTGTACTGCTCACAGGGAGTTAAGCTTTTCCCCAATCGGCATTGATCATTCGTTCATAACGCTTGAGATAATGTGATCTATGTCAACTTTTTGTGGAATAATTCTGGAAAGTTCTTCAATCGGATCGTCCATAATCCTGTATTTTCTTCCTATGTACTTGTAAAGCTCTCTTCTGACATTTTCATTGAAGAAGAGGCCATGCATGTATGTCCCCCAGACAAGTCCATTCTCACTTGCACCACCATCATCCTGGAAAACAGGTCTATTTGCTCTTGTCCTTCCCATGTGTATCTCATATCCTATCACAGCCTCTCCAACAATGCCATCAATTACCGACACTCTCCGTGTCACCTTTTTTCTTACCTGTTTTGTTATCTTGTCGTAGGCTGTGAATTCAGTGAAGGCATCAATAAGGCCCATTCCTTTTGCCCTGGTGTTTTCAAGAGCGCTGGATATCTCTGTACCAAGCATCTGAAAACCACCACATATCCCGATAACAGGATTGTCTCTTGCAAATTTCTTTATCTTTCTATCCATTTCCCATTTTTTTAATTCTTTCAGATCCTGAAGGGTCTCCTTTGTTCCGGGGATTATGACAATTCTGTGATCATCTATGTTCTCCTTCAGAGATACAAAATTGACAATATCTCTCAAAGGCTCAAAATCTGTAAAATTGGAAACTCTTGGCAGCCTTATAACAGCAACATCTGCGTTATCGTTTTTTCTCCAGTCCTCCAGGTTCAGGGAATCCTCAGATGGAAGAGCGATATCAAGATAAGGGATGATCCCTACGGTTCTGACCCTGGTCAATCTTTCAAGCTCCTCAATTCCCGGAAGAAGAAGCTCTTCATATCCCCTGAATCTGTTAAACACAAATCCTTTGACAAGAGGCTTTATATCTTCTGGGAGGAGTGAATATGTACCAAATAAGGAGGCAAAACTCCCTCCACGTTCTATATCTGAAACCAGATAAATGTCGGGTTTGGCAATTCTTGCAATTCCTGTATTGGCAATGTCTCTGTCGTAAAGGTTTATCTCTGCCATCCCACCTGCACCTTCGATTATGAGTATATCATTTTCCCTTTCGAGACTTCTGTAAGTCTCTGCTACTGTTTTGAGAAGTTTGGGAACTTCTCTATAATATTTCAGAGCATTAACATCTTTCTTTGCCTTGCCCATCACGATAAGCTGGGATTTCAGATTTCCCTTCGGCTTCAGCAAAATGGGATTCATTCTGACATCCGGCTCTTTTCCGGCTGAAAATGCCTGAAAAGCCTGAGCATAGGCAATCTCATGCCCGTCATTAGTTATGTATGAATTGAGACTCATGTTCTGGGCTTTGAATGGACTGACGCTGTATCCCATTTTTGAAAGGATCTTGCAGAGAGCAGCTACGATAACGGATTTTCCGGCACTGCTTGTTGTGCCTGAAATCATTACTGATGGCATTGCAACATCAACTCAGTATGGATTTAAATTATTTTCAAATCTTTGCAATCAGAGTTCTAAGTTCCCTGAACAGCGATCCGATTCCGTAGATTATTATTAAATATATTATTATGGCAAAAAACAGGTAGGATTTGTGACTGTATATCCTTGCCAAGAAAAGCAGGCTCAGAGATACAGAGGCAAGGGCAAATGAGATGTAAAAGTTGTGGAGATCAAGTGGTATGATGAAGAACTCCTTGAATTTGTAATACTTGCCCAGTATAAAATTCAGGTAGATTCCGGCTATGGATGCTATCGTTGAGAGTAATGCCAGGAGCATGTATGATATTGCTGGGAGGTGGAGTGTGATCAGCCAGATTACTGTAAAGTAAAAAGATATGCTGAAGAATTTTTCATTTAATATAGGTTTGACTTGATAATCTATAAGTAAAATCTTTGTTACGTAAAGTCCGGAAAACATCATTATCGCCCAGAAAACAGATGAGGAGATTTCCATAAACAACTTGCCCGTTTTATCGAGAGTTATGAAGTAAATGAAACCTCCAAGCCAGGTAAAGATAAGGGAAATGGATATCAGGAAAGAAAGCACATATCCGGTTTGAACCTTTCCATTCAGAAAATCCTTTGAATTTTCGGACAGAGTGAGGTTCAGGAGAATGAGAGACACAGGTAAAAGCGAAAGACCCTGTATTAGATACAAAGTATCATCCATTGTTTTTTTTCTGGAACATGGAAAAATAAAAACTTATCGTAACTGGATGGTAATTGTGATCATTCAGTGGAAATATTTCAGCAGATCTTTTTTTCCTTCTCCGAAGGAATTATCTTTGTTCTGGCATTTTCAAACTCTTTTCTGAAGACTTCTCCTTCAAGAATTCTGTCAAGAAAAACTGCAAGTGCTGCAACCTCGCTGTGAGGCTGAGTGCCTATGGATATGTTGTAATCGGAAATCTCATAAATTTCAGAAGGAACCTTTTCTGCACCGACTACAACGAGAATTCTCTCACATTTTTTCAGTTCTTCCACTTTTTCATTCAGTGGGATCCCGTACATTGTCAGGTGAACCGTTTTTCCTTCAAAACTCTTTACCAGACTTCTCCAGGAGTGGATGTGTTTTATGAAAAAATCACCACCCCATCTGGAGACAACATCCTCTACACTCTCAAAGAGGTTTCTGTCAAAAACATCAAAAAATATCCCTTTCGCTCCAAATGCCCTTGCAGTCAGTGCAACATGGGTTGAGATTCTTTTATCTCTTTCTGCTCTGTGGCCCAGTCTGAGAACGTAAACGTCCACACCATTTATGGGCTGAGAAAAAAGATAAATTTAACCCTGATCAAAACTGGCTGGAAAGGAGATGGTCTTCACTCTATCTCCTTCAAACTCACACTCTCTGATCAGTCTTGAATTCCCCACCACATCATGGAGATCAGAGAGGATTCCGTATGGTATCTCTTCATTAAAAAGGGTTTCTATCTGCTCCCTGTTCATTTTGGAAATCCTTCTTGCAATTTCGTTTTCGATCTCTTCAGCCATTTCAATCCTCTCTTCAAAAGATATTTTGATGTATCTTTCAAGATCAAGCAATTTGCACAGTTTTTCCCAGAATACAGGCTCATCCAGAATCCCCAGAGACACATAGCAGTCCCTGGCTCTGTATATTCTGTACCCCGGATTCAGGTAGAAATCAGGCATGTGCCCTTCCCTGTTTGCAGCCATGAGGATATGGAGTGGAACAGAAAAAATTGCAGAATCGTACATGCTCACATCTATGTAAGAACCCTTTCCGGTTTTCAACCTTCTGATATATGCGGAAAGTATTGCAATGGCAGCAATTACGGAAGATGAGAAATCTGAAAGCTGAACGTTGGGGTCACATGGATTGCTGTGGTGAAGTCCTGATATCTGGCAAATTCCTGCTATTGAAAGAACGTTTATGTCATGCACTGGTCTTTTAATTTCAGAATTCTGTTCGAATCCTGTGATTGAGCAGTAAATCAAATTCTCATTTATTCTTTTCAAAGTGGGATAATCAACACCGAGTCTTTTTGCCACACCCGGCCTGAAACCTTCAACAACAACATCAGCATCCCTCACAATCCCATAAAGCTTTTCCCTGTCGTTCTCATTCTTCAGATCGAGGTTGATGAGCTTTTTACCTGCATTGATTCCGGCAAAAACATTTTTCCGGTATCTCATCGGATCTCCTGATGGTGGTTCGATCTTGATGACCTCTGCACCGAGT
>JALURI010000271.1:310-2172 GCA_027016965.1 Geoglobus sp. | reverse complement strand
AGTGGAGTCCATGACCATGGTTCCCATGGGGGGGCTTAAACCTATTTCTAACTGGAACGTGGTGGAACATGTGCCGGATATTTATGTTTATATGGGAACCACTGCTGAAGAGGTTGCCAGAAGGTTTAATATAACAAGAGAGGAACAGGACCAGTTTGCGTACGAAAGTCACATGAAGGCGATAAAGGCAATAGACGAAGGCAGGTTCAGAGAAGAGATTGTGCCCATTAAAACAAGAATTTTCAGAAATGGTAAGTGGGAGGAAGTTATATTTGATATAGATGAGGGCCCCCGCAGGGATACAAGCCCGGAGGCTCTTGCCAAGCTGAAACCTGCATTTGATCCCACAGGAACTGTCACGGCGGGAAATTCTTCTCCTCTTAACGACGGTGCTTCATTTGTTCTGCTCATGAGTGAGGAGGAGGCAAAAAAGAGAGGTCTTGAAATACTGGCTTATGTGCGTGGCTGGGCGGTTGCAGGAGTTGATCCTCTGATCATGGGGATTGGTCCCGTCAAAGCAATACCAAAGCTCCTGAATCGCTTTAACCTGGAAGTTAATGATGTGGATCTGTACGAACTGAATGAGGCTTTTGCCTCACAGTCAGTGTACGTGATAAAGGAACTCGGCATTGAGCCGGAAAGGGTTAATGTCAACGGTGGTGCTATTGCCCTGGGACATCCACTGGGATGTACCGGTGCATACCTTACAACCAAAATAGTTCACGAAATGAAGCGCCGTAGTGCGAGGTACGGTGTTGTGACAATGTGTATTGGCGGAGGTATGGGGTTTGCTATACTTTACGAAAGGCAGTAGTTTTGGGACTCTGTTTTGCTGCCACCATCTCTGTGCTGGTACGGATTTTCCCCATCCGGCGGATGATGTATTAGCTTAATATCTCTTAAGGCTCAGAATGACAAATTGACATTCGTTGATGACTACTGTGTTCTTTATTGTAAATTCTGTGCGGCGGGGCTTTTCCTGCAGGGGATTCACTTTTTTACATCCCACCGCAACAACAGGCTTTCCACATAGAGGTAAGATGCGATATTTACATGTGCTCTCAGGAGTATGTCGTTAAGCTTTTCGTATGAACCTGACTCCCTTGATCACGCCTGTAAAGCCAGGCGGGGCCGGAATTGAAAAATAGCCACTGCCGCAACCTGCATCAGATACAACTTGCCTGGTTTTCATATTCAAAAGTGTTCAAAAGATTAAACAACCTTTCGGATGGCAGAAATTTACAACCGTCTTCTTCGTCTGATGTGCGATATTCTTACTTTTCTACAGAATGTGGGCTTTTACTCCCGAAATGGAAAAAGTTTTTTCTGGTATCAATCTCTTCAATAATTCCTGAGCAACAACAAAGTACCCTCATTTAAAATTTTTTCTGTGGATAAACCCTAAGTTATATTTTTATCCTTTTGAGTACACTGTAAACAGCGGGTACAAACACCAGGGTAATCAGTGTTGAAAACAGAAGACCTGAAACCACAGAAATGGCAAATGGTTGCCATATTTCAGCACCTTCTCTTTTCATCACAAGAAGGGGTACCATGCCAAACATGGTTGTTGTGGCGGTCATGAGCACGGGTCTGAGCCTCACAGCTCCTGCCTCCACTATGGCTTTTGCTGCTGGTATACCCCTTCTTATCAAAACGTTTGTGTAGTCAACCAGGACAATGGCGTTTTTCACAACTATTCCAACCAGGGTGATTATACCCACAAATGTTATCAGATTGAGAGTTGTCCCCGTGATAAGAAGTCCGATAATTACACCTGTCACTGCAAAAGGAACGGAGAACATAATTATGAATGGGTCAAGAAGTGACTCATACTGAGCTGCCATAACCATGTAAACGAG
>JALURI010000271.1:0-300 GCA_027016965.1 Geoglobus sp. | reverse complement strand
ATTCTTTCTGACGTTCAACCTGTCCACCAAATTGATAGCTTACCCCTGCGGGAACTGGAATTCCTCTGAGGATCTTTTTTGCATCCCTGACGATGTCTCCGAGTGGTCTGTCGTAGATATCTGCTTCAACTTTTATCAGCCTCTGCTGGTTTTTCCTTTCAACAACTGCGGGACCGGATTTTGTTCGCACTGTTGCAAAGGTATCCAGGGTTACCCATGTTTTCAGTGGTGTTATGAACGTGGCAACTGAAAAGTCTGAAAATTCATCTCTGTATTCGGGAGGAACCACGACAACTATAT
>JALURI010000270.1 GCA_027016965.1 Geoglobus sp. | reverse complement strand
CATGGACTCATACAGAACTTCACCCCTGTCAGGCTTGAGTAACCCAGAAATAATCCTGAGAGTTGTGGATTTTCCTGCCCCGTTCTCACCAATAACCCCAAGAATATATCCTCTCTCAAGCTGGAATGAAACATCCTTCACCGCAACAATTTCACCAAAGCTCTTTTTTATTCCCCTAACTTCCAGCATCAGACCAAGTCCAAAAAAGAAATATATTAAGATTTGGAAAAGCCATTTTGTGTTACCACTTCTGAAGGCTGAACTGAAAAAATCTGGCAGGAGAATGACTGGGAGATTCAGAGCTTTTATTCTGATTCTGAGCATTGGAACAGTATTTGTATCCTATGTATCTTTTTCTCACGGCTTTTCTTCAGATTCTGGAATATACATGTCAGCAAGCGATCAGTACATAATCCAGAACAGACTATTTCAGCATTATACAGTCGAGAACTTTGATGACGGTATTGAACTGCTAAAAAAAGGTGAGATTGATGTTTTTATAACAGATAGTAGGGTTTTTGTCAGAAATAATCTGAAGTCCATATCTGCCGGAGAAGAGATGGGGAGATTTATAGAAACGGAGTTCTCAAGATGGCTTTACGATAACTACGGTGAAAAAGCATTTCCGGTTTTGATAAAGGCTGAGTATTTGAAAAGAGAGATACAGCCTGAATTTACACCAAAACCAATTTCTGTTGAAAAGATCAGAGAAATTGAAGAAAAAACACCATCAAAAGAAAAAATTGAACCAGAAAAGAGAGAGGAGGTCATAAAAGAAACTATCCAGCAGAGATCATCTGGAGAAGAGGTTGTCGGGTTAAAAAGGGAGAAAGTAGAATTCTACACCCCCGATAGCTTTTCTCCACCATCACTGATATCAAAAATGGTTCAGGCATTTCTCTTCCTAATACCCTCTTTCTTTGCAATGCAGCTCTTCTCCTCTTCACTTGCAGAAGACATGAGGCTAAAAAGAATTGAAATTCTTCTTGCATCACCCATTGGAAACACAAATTACCTTTTCCAGAAAATGCTTCCCTACTTTACCCTCTCCATAATCTTTGCACTGATTCCATCTGCAATTTTTTCATCGGCAGGTATTGTTTACATTTTTCCAGCCCTTATCCTGCTATTTTCAGCTCAGGCATTCATTGCAATCAATTCGAGGTCCTACAGGGAGCTTACTTTCCTAATTCTTGTTACGAACCTGCTTGTTCTTGTTTATCTTGTGATTCCATCAATTTTTTCAGGGCTTCCCCTATCAGATATCTCACCCGTAACGTTTCTGCTGAGAGATCTGGCAAATGACGAATTTTCTTTGGTCGATTTTCTGATAAGTTCAATTCCACTTATTTTCATGGGTCTGACCTTTATTTACTTAAGTTCTGAATCCATGACCATAGAGAGCATTCAGAGCTATCGCTCCCCCTTCAAAAAATTTGCAGACGCCATGTCTTCTTCCGCAAAGAATGATTTTATCTCATTTGTTCTTGCAGGTATGACGGTTTTCTTTTCATTTTTCTTTGAATTTTTCCTCATATTCTTCAGCCTTTCCGTGCCATTACTGCCTTCGTTTGTCGTACTGATGCTTGGAGTTGCAATAATAGAGGAGTTCTTCAAATCACTTTTAATTTATCCTGTAAAAACAGTCCGAAGAGCTTTTGCTGTTGCATCAGGATTTTTCTTGGCTGAGAAGTCACTTCTTTTTGCCAAAGTTTTCAGCGATTACAGCATAGTCTTGCCAGGACAGTTTCTGCTATTTCCATTTCTGCTTCACCTCACCGCCTCATCCATCTTTGCAATTATAGCAAGAAAGGACTGGAGGGCTGGATACATTGCCGCAGTTGCCATTCATTTTGCATACAACTTCATGGCGGTGAGCGGGATATGAAGGCAATGATAATGAAGGATCTGAAAATGATAGCGAGGGAAAGAACGATAATGTCAGCAATAACAATCCTTATCTTCATCGCCTCGTTTTCGTCTATAATCACATTTGGACTTCTCGTGCTCTACAAGCCAGATTTCATAGCTCTTTCAGGAGTTAAGATTGGAGTTGCAGGTAACTGTCCTGTTCTCCAAATGTCAGGAGCAGATGTGAGATACCAGAGCCTGGAAGAGGGGTTGAATGATTTTTATAGCGGGAAGATAGATGCCCTGATATATTTACCAAAGGAGAACGTATCCTCCATTAATTTCGTAACAGTTTATCTCCCAGAGGATGAGATAACAGGAATTATAGCATCATCCAGGATTAAAGAGATACTCAAAGAATACCAGAAGAGACTCAGAGAAATGAACGGTATCCCCTCAGACCACGGATTTGAATTTTATGATACAGATTTTGGAAGAACCGAAATACAGGAAGGGTCATCCATCACTTTCAGATTTATCTATGCAGTTCTAATTCCCCTCCTGATCATAACGACAGCCATAATTTCCGGTGGGCTTGTAATTGATCTGATGAGCGAGGAGTACGAGACAAAAACATATGAGGTGATTCTCTCAACTCCACTGAGCAGTTCTGAATTCATCTCGTCAAAGATCTTTGTTTCTCTGCTGATTTCAACAATTCTGTCTGTTATCTGGATAGCTCTTGTTTACATC
The DNA here is from genome assembly GCA_027016965.1 of Geoglobus sp. Next base: position 4,563 of record JALURI010000270.1, on the reverse strand, counting down.
AACGTGGGAATTAATAATCCTGCCATGATCCTGATTCTTTCAGTTTCTGTCTCGATGATATTCTCCTCTCTGGGTTCAATATCATCTCTCGTTTTCAAAGACAGAGAAAGAAGTCAGCTTGTGTTCTCAATTATATCTGTTTCAGTTGTAACAGCATCTTTTACCTCCAGATCAATGATAGCAGGTATTGCAGGGAGAATTTCTGCTGGAAGCTATTTCACATCCATGGAATTCCTTGCATACCCATTTCTTGGAGCTTCTTTACTTATTCTTGCTGTTTTTCTCTCAAAAAAGCGGGAAATGATTGAATAGATCAGACCCTATCAAAAATGAAGTCCTCCTCTCTACCGATCTTCCTGATTATTTCCATCTGTCTTATGGCTATTCTCCTTGACTCTTCCATATCCGTCTCCTGAACAATCCTGCCAGACTCCATGTATTTTTTCAAAAGCGGCTCCATTCCTTCTGGAGTTCTGTCTCTAAAAAGTCTCATTTCATCCTCAAGCTTTTCCCAGTCTCTGTAAACCTGTTTCAATCCACCCCTCTTCCCTCTCTTAGCGCAAAACTCTCCTTCTCTCTCTACAATATCCATAGAGAAGTCTATCGGGCCTGCTCCAGCTATGCTTGTACCAACCCCAAACGAGTCAACAGTATCTCTTAAGCTGTAAATATCTCCTATGTCCACTCCACCGCTAAGGACTATTCTGACATTTTCCTTTCCTCTTATCTTAAGCTCCCATCTGATTTCCTCAATTATCTTCCTTATGTCACCCCTCCTGCTGCCTGGAGTATCAAGTCTTACAGCATCAACTCTCTCAACATTCTCAACAGCCCTGATTGCTTCAGTTTTCTCATCGCAGTAAGTATCAACAAGCATGGTTCTTGGCACATTTTCATCAACAACCTCATGATAGGCTTTCCAAGCTTTTACCTGATCCCCAAATGAGATTATCAGAGCGTGAGGCATTGTTCCAAGGCTTTCAATTCCAAGATATTTCTCAGCAGCGTAATTGCTGACACCATCAACACCTGCAATCCACGCAGCCCTCTCAATCATTGCAGCAAGAGCAGGATGTTGTCTTCTCGTCCCGAAGGACAGTATTCGTTTCTCTCCAGCAGCAAGCTTTGCTCTGAAGGCTTTTGTTGAGATACCTGAGGAGTGGCATATGAATCCGAGTATTGCTGTTTCAAACCTGGCAAACTCAAGGTATTTTCCAGCAACAACCATCACAGGCTCATGGGGAAAGAAAAGTGTGCCTTCAGGCATCCCATAAATATCAACCTCTCTGCCTTCCATCAACCTTAAAACATCATTCAAGCCTGAGAATATACCCCACCTCGATGCTGTGAATTCAGCGATAACATAAGGGTTAACCCCCTTCTCTTTCAGAATTTTTTCAGTCCATATAAAATACTTGTCAGTTGCAATTCCGGCCTTTATATCCCCATCTCTGACAACAAGGAACATCACATCACCTCTTCACAGTTACACGGGTTAGAGTTACATTTAATGCAGAGTCCGGGATATTTAGCTTTCACCTCTCTTTCAACATCAACATTGCATAGATTTGCAAGGCTCAGAAGCCAGGCGAGAACATCTGCAAACTCCTCTCCCATGTTTTCTCCTGATTTTATAGCCCTTGCAAGTTCCCCCACCTCTTCAACAAACCAGATGAACGTCCTATCTGTGCCTCTTTCACTGTCTTTGGCAAAGTAAAGTTCCCGTATGAGATTCTGAAATTCTGAGATTTTCACAGCTTGAAATTTGAAATGCGATTTAATAATTCTTTGCCCTGCATGTCTTTCAATTGAAAACCAGATTAGCTAAAAAATAAGTGAATCGATTAATGCTCCGAAAAAAAGAATCCCGATATACATTCCTGAAAATTTGTAAAGGGCTTTCACGTGTTCTCCTGTTTTCAGAACATTTAAAGCAAGATAGCTCATGAAAAGACCCGCTAAGACTGAGATAATGAGATAAAGAAGTCCAAAACCAGACAGATAAATTACAAGAGAGAAGACCAAAAGCAGGAATGTGCTGACAGCTGTGTACTTTCTGGACTCAAACTCATTCATCACTGCAGGAAGCATCGGAATTCTGGCTCTTCTGTAGTCATCCCTGTGCATTAATGCAAAACTCCAGAAGTGAGAGGGTGTCCAGAGAAAAATAAGCAGTGAGAGCAGAATTCCCTGGATGTTCATGTATTCACTCGCCGCTGAAAATCCTGCAAGAACTGAACAGCTACCTGCAAAACCACCTATCACAATGTTAAGAGCTGTTCTTCTTTTCAGCATGACGGTGTAAACCCAGCTGTATATCAGTGTGCCCGTAAATACAAAGAGTGCCGTAATAAGATTTATCCATGCTGCAAGCAGAAGTCCAGAAATTATCATTAGACTGCCCATTAAAAGCACAGATCTGGGATTTATTTCTCCTGCCGGCAGAGGTCTGGAACTCGTCCTTCTCATGATTCTGTCAATATCTCTATCCCAGTAATTGTTTAAAGCCGAGGAACCGGAAGCAGAGAGAAATCCGGAGACAACAAGCAGAATTAGGATGTCAATTCTGAATGTATCCCTGCTGGCAATAAGGTAAGATGCCCCCGCAACAAAAAGTAAAAGAAATACAATTTTAAGTTTAAAAATTTGAATTAATTGTCTCATGGCAGTCATATCGTTGGCAGAACCGGTGGTGCTCCAGGTGATCCCATCCTGATTATGTTCAGCGTTGGAAGGACGTAGGCAACAAGTATTATCAGGATGGCGATCGCAAAAAACAGTCGCAGATTGTCAACCAATCCGGGATTTCCAGGATCAGTGCTTTCCCATTCCTCCTCATAGCTAACAACTTCTTTTGAAAGCAGTGTTCTTAGGATGACATACAGGAACATCAGGATGCTGACAAGCATGACTGTTCCACCTATGGCTGTGGCAAGAAGGTAGGGTGACCACTGAGAAATGAGATCGGGAGAATAGGTTACATCATATGTCCTTCTGGGCGATCCAAGAATTCCAATGTACATCATTGAAGACGAAAATACCGTTACTCCGACAAACCAAGAGTATATTTGTATCAGAGCGAGTTTCTCACTGAACGGTCTCTTACCAAACACCCTCGGAACAAGAATGTATGCTACGCCCATAAATGTCAGAGTCACTGCAGAACCAACCGTGAGGTGAAAGTGTCCGGGAACCCAAGCAGTGTTGTGAATAACATAATTCAGATTGTAACCTGCGTTAACAGCTCCTGAAGCTCCTCCAAAAGCAAAGAGTATCATTGACAGGGCTATGGCGGAAAACAGAGGATTTTTCCATGGTAGTTTCAGCATCCAGCTGAAAAGTCCATTTCCTCCTCTCAATCTGGCTCCCATCTCCATGGTTGCTGTTACTGTGAAGGCAGTCATGAGACTCGGTATGAACACTGCATAGGTTGTGATTGTATGAAGATACTTCCATCCAGCCTCTATGCCAGGGTCCATGAACTGGTGATGGAATCCGACTGGAGTTGAGAATAGAATGAATAGGGCGAAGACGACCCTTGCAAGAGTATCACTGAATATTCTGACATTTAACAGCCTTGGAATGAATGTGTACCAGACAATGTAGGCTGGAAGGAGCCAGAAATAGACCAGAGGGTGACCGAAATACCAGAAGAGATCTCTTGCAAGAAGCGGATCTATTCGCTGAGAAATGCCGAGAGACCATGGGATGAGGAGAAAGAGAGCCTCAGCAGCAACTCCAACTGTGGCGAGAATCCATATGAGCAGTGTGGCAACCAGACCAAAGACGTCAAGAGGTAGTTTTTTGCCCTCGTTACCAGTCCTCCTCCATTTTCTGACTGTCAGAAGTATGTTGGCGGTATATATCCATGTTCCAACAATGAGAAGGGTTGCGCCAAGATAGAAAGCTGGATGTGCTTTCATTGGAGGGTAAAAGGTGTAGAGAACATTTGCCTTGCCGAGAAGAATTGTAAGTGCAGCCATTGCTGTCCCAAGTGTGGCGAAACCAAATCCGAGGAGATTCAGAGTTGGTGATGTGTTCAATCTGAGAGATCTGTTGATAACAAAGATCCCGAGAGGCATTATAAAGAATGTTGTGAAGACAAGAGCCATCAGAACTCCGTGTCCTGTTAGGGCAAGATAATAGGTTTCTGGCTTAATAATATTAATTCCGGGTACCCTTTCCCAGACCTGAAGAAAACCAAACACGGCTCCAAGACCTACAGACAGTAATGAGATTGAAAGACCAAGCTTCATGTAAAAGGCATCATTCCTCATTTTCACACCTCCTTAACAATCAGTTTTGCCTTCATCATGTGGTGTCCCTGACCGCAGTATTCATTGCATATTATCCAGTACTCTCCTGCTTCACCGAACCTTGCAGAAATGACCGTAACATAACCGGGGATAACCATGGTTTGAACACTTGTCCCAACAATATGAAATCCATGAACCACATCAGGACTTGTGATGTAGAAATTGATCCTGGCATCTTTGGGAACCGTGATCTGGTTTGGGATAAACGTCCACATTCTCGAAACGAGATACACATTGTATTCTTCTC
>JALURI010000269.1 GCA_027016965.1 Geoglobus sp. | reverse complement strand
AGTATGCACACCCGGAGAAGTGGCAACCACATCAGTCCAGCAGGTATTTGCATTTTCTGGAGGCACCCCATCAATTACCTCCCATTGGCAGCTCAGAGCATCGCCATTGGAGTCAGACACAACAGGATTGAGGGTTATTATTTCCCCCTCCTCAACCATGTAAAATGGCGGCACATATATTCCCGGTTTCACGTTTAAAACTTTCACAGAAACCGGCACCTCTCGGCTCCAAGCCCTGCCATCGCTCACCTTCAGGGAAAATGTATACACTCCTGCTTTTCTGACCACCACCCGAAGGTTTTTGTTGTACACCACACCGTCAATCACACTTTCCGGTCCGGACTTCTGTGTCCACGCGTAGGAGACAATTTTATCCCCGTTTGGATCCTGTCCTGAACCGTGGATGAGCAGCGTACCCGGCCATACCGTGGAAGCCGATGCATTCACAACTGCCACAGGCTGGTTGTCATATGGAGAAAGAGGACTCATGCCGGCAGAAATCTCATCTCCATCGGACACACCATCCCCATCGCTGTCAGCATTCAGCGGATCTGTTCCCAGCGAATATTCCTGTGCTGTGTTTAGACCGTCCCCATCGGGATCGGCAGAAGCATCATAAGGATCAAGATAATTCAGAGAATTATTTTTTTCATAGGCATCGTCAACTCCGTCACAGTCACTGTCTCCCCGGCATACAGTGAATATTTCAATACGTCCACTTCCTGGAGATGCCACAAATATCCTGCCAAATCTATCTGCCGACACATCAGCCGGAGCCATCAGCTTCCCTTCAGAGGCTCCGTGACTGCCCACAGTACCAAGGTATGTACCATTCATATCAAAAATTTCCATTCTGTCCAGGTAAGAATCAGTCACATACACCCTGCCCGTAGAATCATGTGATATCCCATGGGGGCGAACGAACTCTCCTGTTCCACTTCCCTGAACACCCCACGAATTCACCACAGATCCGTCAGATGTACATCTGAAAACCTTTTTATTTCCTGCGTCAACAATCAAAAGCTGATCAAGCGCATCCACATAATTAATCCCCACCGGCTTGACAAACCCTGTAAACTCACCCACATATACGGCATCGGAGGTAAACACCTTTACAGCACCGGCAGCATCTGCGACGAACACCCTTCCCAGGGAATCTGCAAATTCCACATCCACTGGCCTTTCAAGGAAGCCACACGACGATGAAATAACATTTCCCTCTTTTTTTATTTTGACAAGGCATCCACCTGATGTTACTGCCCAGATCACACCACCCGATCCAGAATCAGCACTCAGCACTCCTTTCAGGTAAATGCTCTTTTGCAATTTCAGTGAGGGGGTATAAATATAAACTCTGTTTGCGTTTCCATCTGCAACAATCACATTCCCCTGGTAATCAACGGATACATCATCTGGGGAAAGTATGTTTTTGAGGCCGGTAATATAACCTGCAGTATACACAATCCTGACCTTAACGGTTACTGAAGAATTTGCAGCATTTCCGTCACTATCTCTCACCTCTACCTGTATTGAATACGTACCCTGAGCAGGGGGTGGATTCCACAACCTTTCCCACGGTGCAACGGGATTTTCAGAATCAAAAAAACCAGCGGAGGCTGTAAAAATATACGTGAGTCTTTCGGGTGGGTCCCTGTCATCGTTTGCAAGAACAGATATTTTCACCTTCTCTCCGGGAGAAACCACAGATGGCTGCACAATCACGCTATTGATCTGAGGAGGCTCTCCCACAGCCACTGAAACTGGAATATCAACTGTAATGCTCTTTCTCTTTCCGCACATCATGCCACCGCTATCGGCAAGGTAAACTCTGACCATATAGGCTCCTGCAGCAGAAGGAGCAACCCATTCGGCGCGTGTATAGAAGGGGGAGCCGGACGGTGTTGAGTATATGTTCTCAATCACACCACCCGTGGCACTCCATGAAAGAAGGTCCGCACGTATGTACCTGCCACAACCTGAAGTGCATGTGTTCTGACAATCAGGATCACGGGCGTTAACCTCTATGATAATCCTTTCTCCTGGAGACACCGTACTGGAAGGGCTGATATTTATGCTATCAACAATCGGTGCTCGGTTGGCCGCAGCATTCCCACTCATAAAAACAATGGCAGCCACTACAATTGCTTTTTTCACCCCAACCCCTCCTGGTAGACTACTCCCTTTTATCCAGGGACAATGTTATTA
>JALURI010000268.1 GCA_027016965.1 Geoglobus sp. | reverse complement strand
GTTACAATTGCAACAAAAACCTCTCCAAGTCCTCTGACAATCGAGACATAGCTCAAAAGAGCTCCAACGGCTACTGAAAACAGAAGCCCTGCAGGTAGTGTGAGCCAGGGATTCAGACCATATGAAAGGGAGAGTATAGATGATGTGTATGCAGAAATTCCGGCAAGGGCACTCATGCACAGAAAAAGCTGTCTGCTCTCTCCAATAATTATGTTGGCGGCATAAACAAGTGAAGTGTACACTGCAATCAGTGTTAGAATTCTGAGCTGGTAGGGGTTGGTGAATATGAAGGGCAGTATTGCAAAGATTACAACAAATAAAAGTGCTGGTTTTGGCAGATAAACTTTTGACATGCTCAAACACCTCCAGCAAAAAGACCACTTGGTCTGTAAAGAATGACAGTGATTACTATTGCCAGAAGAATGATGAGGGTCAGGTAAGTACCAATGAGATAACCTGCAAGTGCGTTAACAATACCAAGCAGAATTCCAGCAATCATGGCGCCATAAACACTCCTCACCCCGCCAACAACTCCAACAATCAGGGCATAGGATGTAAGTTCAAGTCCAGAACCTGGCTCCACAGATGAAGCGATTCCCCTGGAAAGTGCAGCAAGTCCTGCCATCAATCCTCCAAGGAAGAAAACAAGACTTCTCATCCTGTCCACATCTATTCCACATATCTTTGATCCTGTCTGGTTCTGAAGGGCTGCCCTTATTGCCTTGCCGACCATTGTTTTTCCAAGGAAAAACAGGAGAAAGATAAGAGAGAGAAGAGATATCAATCCCGAAACAAGAGCTGAGGCTCTGAAGTTGAGATTAAGGATATTGACAGTTTCAACTGGAATCCTGACTGAAAAGTACAGTCCAGGGAATAAATAGGAAGTGATCCCTTCCAGTGTAAATGCAAGTCCCAGAGTGACAAAAAGCCCAACAAGCACCTCCATTTCACCCTCAAGTTTATACACAGGTCTTAAAATGCTTCTATCCAGTCCAAATGCAATGAGTGCAGTAAAAATTATTGCTGCCGGTATGGCGAGAAGAGGGTTCCATCCTGCTGAAATAAGGACGGCAGATACCACTCCTGTAACAATCACAAATTCACCATGGGCAAGATTCAGGATCCCACCAAGCCCAAAAATCAGAACAAGTCCTGTTGCCAGAAGTGAGAGCTGCAATCCGAAAAGAATGCCATCAATCAGGACCTCAATTAAATCCGATAATGCTACTGATGCAAGATCTAAAGTCATGGTTTTACCCCCAGGTATGCACTTTTTATTAATGAACTTTCAGAGAGTTCATCCGGTTTGCCTGATGCAACAATTCTTCCGTTCTCTAAAACGTAAATATAATCCGATACCATAAATGCCTGATGAATGTTCTGCTCTGCAAGAAGAACAGTCATTCTCTCAGACAGACCCTCAAGTTTTCGGTAAATTTTCATGGTGATGGCAGGAGCAAGTCCTGTTGAGAGTTCATCAAGGATCAGAAGTTCTGGTCTCGACATCAAAGCTCTTCCGATTGCAAGCATCTGCTGTTCTCCACCACTCATTGTTCCTGAAAGTTGCTTTGATCTTTCCCCAAGTACCGGAAAGAAATCGTAGATCTCTTTAAGAGATTTTCTCATGTGCTTTCTGGCTCTTGGTGTGTATGCTCCAAGGATCAGGTTGTCCTCGACAGTCATCTGGGGGAAGATCTCTCTTTCGCTGGGAACAAAAGAAATTCCAAGTCCAACTCTCTCCTGGGTTTTTAGATCATTGATTCTCATGCCTTTGAAAATTATATCTCCCTCACTGACGTCAACCAGACCCATTACGGCGTGTAAAAGGGTTGTTTTTCCAGAGCCATTTGACCCAATAATTGAAACAATTGAGTTCTTTTTAACTTTAAGTCCCACATCCCATAGCACGTTAAGCCCTTTGTATCCTGCCTGCAACCCTTCAATTCTCAGCAGATCCAAAATATCACGCCTCCACAGCAGTATCGGTTCCAAGGTATGCCTCGATAACCTCTTTAACCTTCACAACCTCTTCAGGTGTCCCCTCTGCAATCTTTATACCATGATCCAAAACCACAACCCTCTCTGCAAGGCCCATTATGGCTGGCATGACATGCTCAACCCATATGAGGGTTATTGCAAGTTCCTTATTTACTTTTTTCAAAAGCTCCACTGCTTCCTGAACCTCACTTGGATTCAGCCCTGCCATGTATTCG
>JALURI010000267.1 GCA_027016965.1 Geoglobus sp. | reverse complement strand
ATAAAAAGAGCCCCTTTTTCTTAAATTGATACCAATGGGGCAAAAATTTTTTCTCCCCATTGGTATCAATTTAAGAAAAAGGGGCTCTTTTTATCTCACCTTCCGCACCCTTTTGGAAGGGGGGAAGACAATTTTTTGATTTTGAGTATACTGAGCGAATTGAGTAAATCTGAAAATTTGTTTTGCAAGGCGGAGGAAAAATAACAATGGATAATTTCCTTGAAAATATCGATATATATAATGTCCAACATCTACCGATTGTTCGGGCCTTCATCCAACGTATCGGCATTCCCGATGAGCTGGAACGAAATATACCCAGCGAGATGGAGGTGCCTGTCGGGAGTTGGTGTATGTTGATGATCTTGGATACCCTGAGCGGACGCAGTCCGCTTTATCGGCTTGAAGAGTTTGCAGAGCAGCAAGACCTGGGGCTTCTATTAGGAAAAGATTATGAACCATCGACATTTAATGATGATGCAGCCGGGCGTTTTTTAGATAAACTTTATCGAGCAAATCCTATGAAGTTATTCACGAACTGCGCCTTGAGAGCCTGTCGAGAGTTCCAGCTCAATAGTCAGTATTTACGTTTTGATACCACGAGTAGAAGCTTATACGGAGACTATATTTTTGAAGAAGCGGATGCACTTCCCTTTCTCCCGACCTATGGGTATAGCAAGGATCATCGTCCGGATTTGAAACAGTTTGTGATTGCCACGCTTTGCGTGGATAAAAATATTCCGCTAGTTGGCTATTGTAGAGATGGTAATGCCTCTGATAAGAAATTGAATAACGAGCTGTTATCAAATATTTCAAAGATTATTACAGAAAATAGTGAATCACTAAGACGAACAATATATGTAGCTGATTCAGCCTTGATTACCCAAGAGAATTTAGAGTTATTGAAGGAGACGTTTTTTATATCTCGTCTTCCAGCGACGTTCAAAAAACATGGAGAGCTGTTAGCAGAAGCTGCGAGGTCCAAAGATTGGGAAGATGTGGGGATCTTAGCGGAAGCTCCAGGGAGCAAAAGGAAGCCAGCGGCGCGATATCGTGTTTGTGAAAGAGAAGTGGAATTGTATGGAGAAAAGTATCGAGCAATAATAGTCCATTCGTCAGGTCATGATAAGCGCCGAGAAAAGAAACTGAAAAAAGAATTGAACAATTCGCGGCAAGAAGCAGAAAAGTTTGCACAGAAAGAAGCGAAGAAAGAATATGCCTGCCAAGAGGATGCGAAAAGAGCAGCAGAAGAACTGAAAAGAAAGCGCTGGCCCTGTCATAGATTGGAAGTGAAAGTGGAGGAAAGAGCAAAATATACCCCTGGCCGCCCACCGAAAAGAAAGGTAAGGAGAGTAAAAGAATTGAGGTATGGTCTTCAGATTATAGTGAAAGAAGATGAAAAACAAGTCGAATATAAGAGGCTGATTTCAGGTTGTTTTGTGATAGTTTCAAACGCTCCAAAGGAAGGAGAGTTGAGACATTCAGCGAAGGAGCTGCTGAGAGCCTACAAAGAGCAGTATGGAGTGGAGCAGAACTTTCGCTTTTTGAAAGATCCGTTGATTGTGAACAGTATATTTATCAAAAAGCCGGAGCGAATAGAGGCCTTGGGATTAATTCTTTTGTTATCATTGTTGGTCTGGCGGTTGATGGAAAAAACAATGCGAAGTTGGACGGCCAAGGATGGCAATATACTGGTGGGATTGGATAAGAAAAAGACAAAACGCCCGACAAGCTTTATGATGCGAACGAAGTTTGTGCGCGTGATCGTAATTCGTCAAGGGAATGAAAGAAAATTAGCTTATCCATTAAACGATGTTCAACTGAGCTATCTTCAGGCATTAGGTCTAAAACCATCTGTATTTACAAGCTTTGCTCTGATTGATAGTATAAATACATCATAAAGCTATAATGTGGCTAGAATCTGGATAATACTTTGTTTATCAAGGGAAAAAATAGGATGATCGAAAAACATCTTTTTTGGACCATTTTGGGGTGCGGAACATGAGATTTATTCAAAACACGTCCAACCTTTTTTCCGATCTCGCCTTTATCTAGAGGCGTTTTTGTGCGTCGTTGCACATAACGGGCGAGCTTATCGAGTTCTTTTTCCGTTGCTTCCAACAACGCTTCTCGTTCCTTCAGTCTTTCCTCCGCTAACAGAGGATTATAACACGCAATCAAACGCTCGTCCGGGAATTGAGGTGAATATAATTCGGC
>JALURI010000266.1:1845-7247 GCA_027016965.1 Geoglobus sp. | reverse complement strand
CAATCATATCAGAACACTTTCCTATCTGCATTTATTAATTTCGGAGAGTTCCTGAGACTTTTTCAGGAGTTCTGCACAAAATTTTTAAAACCACATATTCACTGGGTTATGCATGAGTGATGGCATTGTTACGCTGAATGTGGGGAAAAAGGGAATTAACGATAATCTTATCATGGAGATTAACAACTTACTTGAAAAAAGAAGAGTTGTCAGGATAAAAATGCTCAAAAACTTCAGGCAGGAGATTTCTGGTGCAGATAGAAAAAGACTTGCCGAGGAAATTGCAAAAAAGGTTGATGGGGAGCTTGTGGATTTAAGAGGATTCGTTCTCACTTTCAAGAGGTGTTAATCATGCCAACAGTGTTTGATGTCCCGCCAAACATCCTCATTGAAAGGGTTGCTGAGAAACTGAGAGAAATGGATGAATTCAGGCCACCTGAATGGGCAAATTACGTTAAAACAGGTGTTCACAAGGAAAGAAGTCCGGAACAATCTGACTGGTGGTATTACAGGGTTGCAGCAATTTTCAGGAAGGTTTACACTGATGGACCTGTTGGAATCGAAAGGCTGAGGACTGCCTACGGTGGTAGAAAGAACAGAGGGTCAAAACCTGAAAAATTCAGAAAAGGAAGTGGATCCATTGTGAGGAGGGCACTTCATCAGCTTGAAAATGCAGGATTCGTTGAAAAAACAGATGAGGGAAGGGTGGTCTCAGCCAAGGGTAGATCGTTTCTTGATAGAATTTCAGCAGAAATAAAAAGGGAGCTTGAAAAGGACATTCCATCGATAGCAAAGTACTGATGTTCTGTCCTGAAAATAAATAATAACGCAAAACGGAGGTGATGGCAGTGGATGACCTTGAGGAAATAAGAAGGAGAAAACTTATGGAACTTCAAGCCCAGAGACAGAGAGAGCTGGAAGAGCTTGCAAGGCAGGAAGAAATGGCAAGAAGGATTGAGGAACAAAAAAGAATAATACTCAAAGCCATACTGGAACCTGAGGCAAGAGAAAGACTTTCAAGAATAAAGCTTGCCCACCCTGAAGTGGCTGAAGCTGTTGAAAATCAGCTCATAGCACTGGCTCAATCAGGAAAGATTCAAGCCAAAATCACAGATGAAATGCTCAGAGAGATTTTAAAGAGGGCAATGCCAAAAAAAAGAGAAACAAAAATTATCAGAAAGTAAGGTGATGGAAAATGGGGAAGAAAACAGTTGGTGTTAAGAAGAGACTGGCAAAATTTTACAAGATGAATAGAAGGGCACCTATATGGGTTACTATAAAGACAAACCGAAAGGTGATATACAGTCCAAAGAGAAGATACTGGAGAGCAAAGAAGCTAAAAGTGTGAGGTGAGTAAAATGGCAGGGATAGAGGTTGAGAGGGTTTACACAATTGGATTAAGGCAGAAGATGAAAAGATACCCAAGATGGTTGAGAGCCAAAAAGGCTGTCAAGTATGTCAGAAACTTTCTCAGCAGACACATGAAAGCAGACCCTGAAAACATAAAGATAGACGCAAGCATCAATGAGAAGATCTGGGAGAGAGGAGGAAAGAAAGTTCCCGCCAAGATCAGAGTGAGGGCGGTAAAGTTCGATGATGGTGTGGTTGAAGTAGAGCTTGTAAAGTGAGATGCCGGAAACTCTTCTCATTCATGGCAACCCCCTGATTGGACTCTACATAAGAGCAAATGAAGAAGTTGCGTTTATTGGAGTAAGAGATGAAAGAGCAAGGAGGACTGTTGAAAGAGAGCTTGAGGTTAAGGTAATAAAAATCACTGTTGCAGGTTCAGAACTTGTTGGGGCTATGATGGCTCTGAATTCTTCGGGAGCTGTTGTTGGAAAATACGTGCGGGAAAAGGAGTTAAACAGAATAAAGAGAGAGATCGATGTTTTTGTGGCAGATATTGAAATAAACTGCATGGGGAATGTTATCGCCCTCAACGATAGAGGAGCAGTCATCCATCCTGACGTAAATGATGGTGTTGCAGAAGAAATCAGAGATTTTCTCGGTATTGAGGTGGTCAAGGGCACGGTTGGTGGTGTGAAAACTGTTGGCATGTCGTCTGTCGTTACAAACAGTGGTGCTCTTGTAAATCCCAATGCAACCGAATGGGAAATGGAGAGAATTGGTGAGGTTCTTGATGTTCATCCTGTAAAGGGTACTGTTAATTTTGGCAGTGAGATGGTCGGCACAGGAGTTGTGGCAAACTCAAAAGGTTATGTTGCAGGAAGAGATACAACAGGATTTGAGCTTGGTGTGATTGAAGAAGCTCTTGGTTTCATCTGAGGTGGTGGGTATGAGGTATGAGATTAAGGGAAGATTCAGAAATGGGATGGTCTGGATGCCATTCAGAAAGGTGGTTGATGCTCACAATGAGAGTTTTGCAAGAGAGAAGGTTTACTCCCTCATAGGCAGCAACCACAAGGTCAAGAGAAATCTTATTAAAATAGATAGTGTAGAGTTGGTTGAATGACTGAGATTGAGAGGGCAATTCAGGAGAGGCTCGTTTTTCTTGAGGAACTGAGAAAGGAGGCAGAAGGCATTCAGGCAAGAATTATTGAAATCCAGATGATGAAAGAAGAGCTGAACAGAACCATAGAAAGCCTTGAGTTCTTTGAAAAATCAGAGAGTGACGTGGAAGCTTTACTGAATCTTGGTGGGGGGGTTTTTGCCTACGTTGATGTCAGAAACAGCAAAAAGATGCTCGTTGACGTTGGTGCGGGGGTTGTTGTTGAAAAGGAAGTGAAGGATGCCATAGAAACCCTATCAAGAAAGAAACAGAACGTTGAGGAGACAGAAAAGAAGCTCGGAGAACTGCTTCAGCAGATCGCAGGTCAGATGGAAAAGATTCAGAAAGAAATCTCGGAACTTGCAAAATCCGCAAAGCAGGAATAATCATGTTCGGGGCGATAAAAGAGAAGCTGAGCTCATTCAGGAAAAAAATAGACAGTGAGATTGAAGAGGAGATTGAAAGAGAAGATAAAGTTGATACCGAAAAGATAAGGGCAAAAGAGAAGATATCATCCCTTATTCTGAAAAGAGAAGTTATTATCGATGATTCGAGACTTGATAAAATTATCCCGGAACTTGAAATGGCTCTGCTTGAATCTGATGTCGCCTTTGATGTTGTGGACAGAATTTCGGAAGAGCTGAGAAACAGGCTAAGGGGAAAAAAGAAGAAAATTGGAGAAAGCGTTTCCGATATTATCATCAGAGAACTCAAAGTAGTTTTAAAGGAGATTCTCAGCAGTAACAGCTTTGACTTTGATGAATGGGCAGGTAAGGCAGTTAGGGAGAGTAAACCTGTCACGGTTCTTTTTGTGGGAGTTAACGGGACAGGTAAGACAACCACAATTGCCAAGGTTGCAAAAAGGCTGATGGACAACAGCTATTCTGTTGTTCTTGCTGCAGGAGACACGTTCAGGGCTGGAGCAATAGAGCAGCTTGAAGAACATGCCAGAAGACTTGATGTGAAGCTGATAAAGCACAATCCCGGATCAGATCCAGCAGCGGTAATATATGATGCGATAAAACATGCCGAAAGCAGGGGAATTGACTTTGTTCTTGCAGACACAGCAGGAAGAATGCATACAAAGAAAAACCTGATTGATCAGCTTGGAAAGATAAAGAGGGTGACCAATCCCCACCTGATTCTGTTTGTTGATGAGAGCATTGCCGGAAATGATGCGATAGAGAGAGCAGAGATGTTCAATTCCGCTGTGGGAATTGACGGGAGCATTCTAACAAAGCTTGATGCAGATCCAAAAGGTGGGACTGCAATCTCAATTGCATACGTAACTGAGAAACCCATACTTTTCATGGGAACAGGGCAGGAATATGGAGATCTTGTGAAATTTGACCCTGACTGGCTCATTGAAAGATTATTTGGATAATCGCAGGTCTTTTATCTTAATATCAACTCGGAATTGAGCTAATCCTTGGAAAGTATTATATGCTATGTCTATCAAAATTAATTATGGGAAAACTCAGCATCGATTTTGCTGAGGACATTCTTGACATGCTTCCGGTAGGCATTTACATTTTTCAGGATGGTAGATTCGTTTATGTGAATCACGAAATCTGCAAGATCACAGGCTACACAAAAAAAGAGCTGATGGAGATAGATCCCTTTGACCTTATTGTGGATAAAAATACGAGAGCAGAGATGATGTTGAATACAAAAAAGGCATTGAGTGGAGAGTTTCAGGGACTGCCGTCAGAGGCTGAGCTAAGGATAAGATGTAAGAATGATGAGATCAGACATGTATCGCTGAGACCTCTTGTAGTTATTTTCAGGGATAGGATGGCGATAATCACTGTCGTTAGGGATGTGACTCAGGATGTCATAGAAAGAGAGAAAAGAAGGAAACTGGAGGAATTTATAAGATTGACCGGAAAAATGATCAGACATGACATTCTCAACCATCTTTCATCTGTAACGGGATATCTTGAGCTCTACAGTGAGAGAAGGGATGAAAGTTACTTAAAAAAATCAATGGAAAGTGCTGAAAACTGCATAAAAACTCTAAAAAGACTCAGAGAACTTGAATGGCTCATAGAAGAGGGAAAGGAGATGAGGGAAATCTCAGTTAGAGAGGTTTTTGAAAGTGTCTGCACAGGGATGGATGTTGATGTTCAGATACATGGTAACTGCAATGTTCAGGCAGATGATGGTATTTACTCCATTGCAGAAAATCTCATAGCAAATGCAGTTGAACATGGGGGTAGCAGAGACATTGCAATTACAATCCTGAAAAAGGGCAAATGGTGTGAGGTAAAGGTTGCAGATAGGGGAAAAGGCATACCTGACGAGCTGAAAGACAGGATATTTGAGGAGGGATTTACAGGTGTTGAAGAAGGCAGAGGGACAGGTTTATTCATTGTGAAAAGACTAATGGAAAAGTACGGTGGAGATATCTGGGTGGAGGATAACAAACCATCCGGCAGTGTTTTTGTTTTAAGGTTCAGGATCGCATAAACTATCGCAGATTGCAGAGCCTTTCTATATTCTTCCAGAGAATCATCTCTCTTTCCTTTTCTCCAGTTTCAATTCTCATTACCTTTTCAAGCTCCACCTCCATTGTGCTGAATGGCAGGTCTGAGCCAAAGATGACTCTCTCTTCGCCAATCCTATCAATAAACTGCTGAAGTGTTCTGACTGCAGAAAGGGATGTATCGAAGTAAACATTTTCAAAGTTCTCAAACTCGTTCAGAAACTCATATGGGTTTCCACCAAGAGCTCCAAGGTGCGGTATAATCAGAATCACATCCTCAAACCTTTCCACAAACATTTTTGTAAATTCAAACTCTTCCTCGAAAATTAGAGGCATTTTCTGTTTTACGATTTCTTCCACAAATTCATCAAGCTTTTCATCCTGAAAAACACTGTAATTTGAGCATGA
>JALURI010000266.1:0-1835 GCA_027016965.1 Geoglobus sp. | reverse complement strand
TGAGCATGAATCAGAAACTCCCCTTACCCAGTGCCACTTGACTGCAACATATCTGTTTTCAGGAATATCAAGATCATCCCTTGCGTAAAAAACCGGATAAAAAGAATCTTCCCGGGAACACAGATCAGATATCCATGTGTTAACTCCAGAGTTTTCAACAGCCCATGATGGAAATGGAAAAACCAGGCATTCAGAGATTCCTGCATTTCTCATTTCCTGCTTTACGTCTTCAGAAGTGATATCAATACCAAGGGCAATTGAGGGACCAATGTGGACGTGAGAATTTATTATCTTCATCAGGCAAACTGGAAAAAGACTTTAATTAAGTTTTATGGAATCTTTGAAGCCATTCTCAGCTTTTTGGTAGCAAGATTAGCTGGTGTTGAAAAACCTTAAAGGGTTTTTCTGGGATCTGTCAGCTCGCCATAGATGGCTGTCACGGCAGCAGTTGCTGGAGAAACAAGATAAACTTTGCCTTCAGGACTTCCCTGTCTTCCTATGAAGTTTCTGTTAGATGTGGAGATGCTTGTCTCGCCACCGGCTATCAGTCCGAAACTACCACCCATGCACGGACCACAGCTCGGAAACTCAACAATTGCTCCAGCTTCAACAAAAACACCTATGATCCCGTCTTTAAGTGCTTTAACATATTCTGTTCTTGATGCAGGAATCACAATGAGCCTCGTGTCCTTTGCGATCTTCTCTCCCTCAAGAATTTCTGCAGCAACCTTCAGATCTTCATATCTGCCGTTTGTGCACGAGCCTATGAAAACCTGGTCAGCCTTCACACCTTCAACTTCCCTTACTGGCTTGACATTGTCAACAGTGTGGGGCATTGCAACCATTGGCTCAATCTCCCCTGCATTTATGCTGTACTCTCTGAAAAACTCTGCATCCTCATCAGTTTTGAGCCACTCCCAGTCCTCTATGCTGATGTCAGCACCTGAATTTTTCAGGTATCTTTCTGTTTCACTGTCAGGTTCAATTATTCCACTCTTACCTCCCATTTCAATTGCCATGTTTGTGATTGTAAAGCGCTGGGACATGTCCATTTCTTTTATTGTTGAGCCTGAAAACTCAACAGCCCTGTAGTTTGCTCCATCAGCCCCAACCATTCCTATAATGTAAAGAACCAGGTCCTTGCTGTAAACACCTTTCTGAAACTTTCCATCCACGTTAAATCTGATTGTCTCAGGAACTCTGAACCAGAGTTTACCAAGAGCGAAAACAGCTCCCATATCCGTTGATCCAATTCCAGTTGCAAATGCTCCCAAGGCACCATACATGCACGTGTGGCTGTCAGCCCCAACCACAACCATCCCAGGCAGAACATGACCCTTCTCAACCATGATCTGATGAGCTATCCCTTCATAAACATCATAGTTCAGAATTCCATGCTCCTGAGCAAATTTTCTCAGCATTTTGTGGTTTTCTGCAGCACTTATGCTGTCAGCAGGAACCTGATGATCAAAGGCAATGATTATTTTGCTACTGTCCCAGACTTTTCCATCATCTCCTGTAATTTCTCTGAAAGCCTTGACAGCAAGAGGACCCGTTATATCGTGAATCATGGCACGATCTATCTCTGCAAAAACATACTCTCCGGCCTTGACCTCCTTTCCACTTGCTCTACTGAATATTTTTTCTGTGATGGTTTTACCCATAAAGCTAAGATGACAGTGAATTTTTAACTCTAACGAATGTTTTTTAAAAAAAACGTGCAGAGCTGAGATGAATCAGATCTTTCTTACCTCAATGACCTCAAGCGGTATCCTCTGCAACCTCTTCCCAATTTCATACTTTGCAATCTTCGCCGCATGCTCTTCACTCTGTGC
>JALURI010000265.1 GCA_027016965.1 Geoglobus sp. | reverse complement strand
CTGTTGCTGAAAAAAAGGGAAGGAAATCCTGAACTCAGAAATGCATCAAGTCCCTCTTTCCCCATTCTCTCTTTATAGCCCCTCTCCTCAAGCCACTCTCTGAATTCCTCAATTCCTGCCCTTATCCTCATTTTACCCTTACTCCCGGCTTAACCTCTTTCTCAGGCATTAAAAGCACAGGTTTCCCATTCACATCAGCAGCCAGTATCATGCCATCACTCTCAATTCCCATTAGCTTTGCTGGTTTGATATTCACCAAAACAGCAACAAGCTGCCCCTCCAGTTGTTCAGTCCCATATTCCTCTGCTATCCCGGCAACCACCTGTCTGACTTCATTTCCAATATCTATTTCAAGTCTCATAAGTTTTTTACTGTCTTTAACTTTCTCAGCTTTCAGAACCTTCCCAATTCTGATATCAAGCTTTTGAAACTCCTCAATTCCAATCCTTTCATCCATTTTTGTCTCCTCCTTGACATTATCTTTTACTCTCTTCATCATTATTCCTTCAAGCTCTTCCATCTTCTCGTCATCTATCCTCTCAAATGGCACATTCGGCTTTTTAACCTCAACATATTCGGGAATTTGGAGAACAGATTCGAGAGTTGTATCTTCCAGATGAATACCTACGGTTTCAGCAACAGTCCTCATCGATCTTGGAAGAACGGGGTAGGCAAGAATGGCTAAAGCCCTGACAACAGCAAGGGCTGAGGCAATTATCCTCTCAGCCTCATCTCTATCGCTCTTTATGATCTCCCACGGCTTGGAGGACTGGAAAAAAGTATTTCCAAATCCAGCAAGTTCCATAAAAGCATCACTTGCCTCTTTGAACTCCCACTTCCCAATGGAATCCTCTATTATCTCTTTTGCCTTTCTTATTCTCTCAACAACCTCCTCATCAACCTCCATTCTCACCTTACCAAAATTCTTCCAGGCAAAGTGCATAACTCTGTAGATAAAGTTCCCAAGAGTTGCGATGAGCTCATTATTCACTTTATCCCTGAATACATGCCAGGAGAAGTTCAGATCCCTCTGATGGGAGGTGTAGTTGACTATGTAGTATCTCAGATAATCGGGATTCAGACCTGATTTCAGATAATCTTCCTCAACCCACACCACATATCCTCTGCTTTTTGAGAATTTCTTGCCCTCAACCTTCACCATTCCGCTTGCAACAACAGCATCAGGCAAAGCGTAATCGGCACCTTTCAGCATAGCAGGCCAGAAAATGCAATGGTGATATACAATATCAAGCCCTATGAAGTGAATTATTTCAGAATTGCCGTTTATCCATATCTTCTTCCAGTCTTTTCCGAGCTTCTCGCAGGCTTTTTCTGTAAAGCTTATGTATCCTATGGGCGCGTCAACCCACACATATACAACAAGTTCCTCATCTCCGGGGAATCTCACACCCCACTCAAGGTTCCTCGTTATGCACCAGTCTTTTAGTTCTCCCCTGATCCATTCCCTTGCATAGTTCAGGGCGTTTTCAGTTCCTCTAAGATCTGATATGTACTTTTCAAGGAACTCCTTGAAGGCTGAAAGTTTGAAATAATAATGCTTCTGCCTTCTAAACTCAGCAGGAGTTCCGCATATCTTGCATCTCGGTTCAAGAACTTCGCCCGGCTCAAGATGCTTCCCACACCCCTGATCGCACTCATCTCCTCTCGCAATTGCTCCACAGTAAGGGCAGATACCCTCAACATACCTATCTGGCAGAAATCTCTCGCATTTTGGGCAGTAAGCAAGCTCTATTTCCTTCGGATAAATGTATCCATTATCGAGAAGCTTCTGAACAATTTCTTTAGTTCTTTTGTGATGATAATCACTGTCAGTTCTGCCGTAGTAGTCAAATCCAATGTCAAGCTCTTTGAATATCTTCTGAAAATGCTCATGATAGATGTCAACAAGCTCTACAGGTTTTAAACCCTGCTGCTCGGCATTTACGACAATTGGAGTGCCGTGACTGTCACTTCCACATACAAAAATCACATCCTCTCCTTTTAATCTCAGATATCTGACATAAACATCTGCAGGTATGTACGTCCTGAGATGCCCTACATGAGCTTTACCATTAGCGTAAGGCAGTCCACATGTGACAAGCTTCATGGTGGTGGAAGTGGCGGAGGGATTAATTTATTTTTCTTCTTGGCTGATCAATCAAGATCTGAGAAATGAGCAGCGGTTTATACCATTTCGCAACCAGTAATATTATAA
>JALURI010000264.1 GCA_027016965.1 Geoglobus sp. | reverse complement strand
CATGCTGAAAACCGAGAACAAAGGCTCTTGATGGAGATACCTTATCGTCAATACCAACTCTCACTCCATCCATTCTATCGCCCGTTGAAGGTGAAAAATCCCACTAAATAATTTTTTCTGAATCTGGTGAAGTGCTGAATCAATTACTTTTCTGCCTGGACAGGTGTTTTTTCAATTCTCCTTCAAGCTCTTCTGGACTCTCTACAATAAAAACTCCCTCAGTTCTTCTGAGTTTTTCAACATGCTCTACATCCTCTCTTCTAACCCTGAGTCTCAGTTTTTTTCCGTCAGGCAGCTCTGTCACAACCTCTCCTTCTCTGTAGTCAGAAGGCATTATGTACACAGGGACAAACGACTTCAGAGCCATCAGGGCAGAATTTGAAAGCAGCGTGTCTGCAATCCCGCCCGCTATTTTTGCCACCGTGTTTGCTGTTGCTGGTGCAATTATCAGGGCAGAATATTTACCTATCTGGAGCTCTCCTGCAAGAAATGGAGAATTCGCATTTTTCTCAACATAAAACCTGTCGAATGAGTTTTTAACCTCATCAAGAAGTTTATACCATTTCAAAACCTGTTCTCCAGCCTGGGAGGCATATACTCTTATTTCAACATTGTTATTCTCTTTCAACCTTTTCATCACATCAATTGTTTCCCTTATTCTATCTCCTGCACCTGTGATTCCCCATGCAAGCCTAATCGTGTCTTGACCCATATTCGTTTATATGTGATACGAACCTTTTAAGTGTTTTTCTCAAACTTCTGAACCCTTCTTCATCCTCAACAACACCCTCCAGGGTATCTCTGCTCCAGAAAGTTGCTCCGAGATTTGCACCGAAAAAACCACCACTTACTGGAATAGCTCCATTGAGAATAAGATAACTGTGAATCTGCAGAAGAGCAATTTCCTGCCCGCCCATTCTGTCTCCACCTACTGCAATTCCCATTCCAGCTTTTCTCTTTAAGGCATCTGGATTTCTGGCAAATAGAGCCCTTGTTCTATCCATCACAGCTTTGAGCTGAGCTGAAATTCCACTATTGTAAACAGGGCTTGCCAGAATCAAACCTTCTGAATCCTCAATTTTGTCGTAGAGTTCCACCATGTCATCGTCAAATATGCATTCTTTTGCTTTGAGACAGTGGTCACAGTGAATGCAGAAATTTATTTTTTTACCCCTTACTGTAAAAAGTTCTGTTTCAAAGCCCTTTTCTTCCAGCTCCTGAAGAGCATAGCTCAGCACATGAAATGTTGCCTTTTTTCTTGGACTTCCACATATACCCAGTATCATGTATTTTCCTGAATCGAAGTGTTATTAAAAGGATTCATCATACAGTCAGTCAAAACAGCCCAAACCATAAATAATTCTTTTTCAAGACTTTCCGAAATACTTAGGGAAAATGGATATTTAGCCCCGAAATAAAACCTGCAGTTCAAATAATGGGATGCAATACACTCTGGTTGTTGGAGGTGGCAGGTGTTGAAATCGTTCAGGAGGGGGTGTTATCCTTGAAAGGTTCTGTATATATCGGTATCGCAATTATGTTATTCACTGTAACAGTGGTTGGACTGTCCAGTGCTCAGAGCGGAGAAGAAATTTACAGTAAAAAGTGCAGTGGATGCCACACCATAGGTGGTGGGGATCTTGCAGGACCCGATCTTGCAGGAATAACCCAGAAAAGAGACAAAGAGTGGTTGATCAGGGTTATTGTTGAGCCGGATAAACTTGCAAGAGAAAACGACCCGATTATGAATGAGCTGATATCCAGATATGGATACCAGATGCCAAATGTTGGTGTCACGAGGGAAGAGGCTGAACTGATACTGGAGTTCCTTTCACAGTTCTCCGTGCCTGAAGAAACTCAGCCAGAAGAGAAAGAAACTCCTGTTCCTTCACCTGAGATAACTCCTGAAGAAACTGTAATTGGAGATCCAGGTTCTGGCAGGATGCTTTTCATTGGAGAGAAAAGATTTGAGAATGGCGGTGCTCCATGCATTTCCTGTCATTCTGTAAAATCAGCAGGAGTGAACGGTGGAAATCTCGCTAAGGATCTGAGCGATCTGTATTCACGACTTGGGGAGAAAGGTGTTTACGGTGCATTGAAAAGCCTTCAGTTCCCTATCATGAAGGATATCTATCAGGACAAAAAGCTCACAAAGGATGAGATAGCAGATCTGGTTGCATTCTTTAAAGAAGCTGAACAGGGACAGAGAAAGGTTGATCAGTATCCACTTTCTGGCTTTGCAGTTTTTCTGGTTGCACTGGTTATTGCTGGTGTTTATTACGGGAGGGTGAAGTAATATGTCGGAAAGAATTAAGGATGTTTTTTCTCCTGAAACAAGGAGCTGGGAAGAATTTTACAGAAACAGGTGGCAGTACGACAAGGTTGTGAGATCAACACATGGTGTTAACTGCACGGGAAGCTGCAGCTGGTTTGTTTATGTTAAAGATGGGATAATTACGTGGGAATTGCAGGCAAACGACTATCCCGATTTCAATTCAGACATTCCAAACTACGAGCCAAGAGGATGTCAGAGGGGAATAAGCGCCTCATGGTATGTTTACAGTCCTTTAAGACCGAAATTCCCGTATGTGAGAGGCAGACTTCTGGATATATGGAGAGAAGCGAGAAAAAATTATTCAGACCCGGTTGAGGCTTGGAAAAGCATAGTGGAGGACCCTGAAAAAAGAAACAGCTATGTGAAGAAGAGAGGAATGGGTGGATTCAGAAGGGCGAGCTGGGATGAAGTTTCTGAGATGATATCCGCTTCACTAATCTACACTATCAAAAAGCACGGTCCTGACAGAATTATTGGCTTTACACCAATTCCTGCAATGTCGATGATAAGTTACGCATCAGGGGCAAGATTTCTGGAGCTCATTGGCGGAGTATGCATGAGCTTTTATGACTGGTATTGTGATCTTCCCCCCTCCTCTCCTCAAACTTGGGGTGAGCAGACAGATGTGAATGAGTCTGCAGACTGGTACAATGCTGGTTTCATCGCTGTTATGGGCTCCAACCTGCACATGACAAGGACCCCTGATGCCCATTTTTTGACGGAGGCAAGATACAGAGGTGCAAAGGTGGCTGTCTTCTCTCCAGACTTCAGTCAGGTAAGCAAGAATGCAGACTTCTGGATTCCTGTTGAACAGGGACATGACATGGCATTCTGGATGGCGGCGAATCATGTGATAATGAAGGAGTTCTACTTTGAAAATCCAGTTGAGTACTTTGTTGAATATGCGAAGAAGTACACTGACTTCCCGTTTCTTGTGAAGCTGAAAGATAGTGAAGATGCTTTCGAGATGGATCAGTTTTTGAGGGCGAATGAGATTGATGAGATGGAGAACGGAGAGTGGATTCTCTGTGTTATGGATGAGAGCGGTCAGGTAAAAGTCCCTAACGGTAGTATCGGGCTTAGATGGGGTTACGAGGGGAAGTGGAATCTGGAAATGAAAGATGCAAGAACAGGTGAGGATATCAACTTAATGCTAAGCCTCATTGACGGAGAAAGTGTTCCGGTTAGATTCAGATATGATGGTTATGGAGAGAGCATAAGACATGTGCCGGCAAGAAAGATAAAGACAAGGAACGGAGAGATATATGTTGCCACTGTCTTTGATCTTTTTGCAGCACATCTCGGAATTTCAAGGGGACTTGAAGGAGATTATCCTGAAAGCTATGATGATGGTAAACCATTTACCCCTGCATGGCAGGAGAAATACACAAAGGTTGGAAGAAAGACTGTGATAAAACTTGCAAGAGACTGGGGGGAAAATGGAGCAAAAACAGAGGGGAGAAATCTCGTTATCATTGGTCCCGGCTTAAACCACTGGTATCACAACGATCTCAATTACAAGGCTGTCATAACAGCCCTTATCCTTACAGGAAGTGTTGGAAAGAGTGGAGGTGGACTCGCGCATTATGTCGGACAGGAGAAGGTTGTGCCCATAGGCTCATGGGCAACCGTTGCCTTTGCAGGAGACTGGCTCAAACCACCAAGACTCCAGAATTCTCCGAGCTTTTTCTACGTCCACACAGACCAGTGGAGGTATGACAGAGCAGCATATGTCAATGCTCCGGATGGACTGCCAAAACACCCCATCGATTACAGCATCAAGGCTGTCAGACTTGGATGGCTGCCATTCTACCCTCAATTCAGCAGAAATCCAATTGAACTTGTTGAAGAGGCAATACGTGATGGAGCAAAAACAGATGATGAGATCAGAAAGTGGATTGTTGAGAAGCTCAGGAATGGTGAGCTGAAGTTTGCCATAGAGGACCCTGATGCTGAGGAGAACTGGCCAAGAGTGTGGTTCATTTGGAGAGGCAATCCAATTGGTTCAAGCTCAAAGGGACATGAGTACTTCCTGAAGCATTTTGTTGGCTCACCTAACAGCAATCTGATGGCAAAGGAGGTTGGGAAGGATTTTGTTCAGGAAGCTGTCTGGAGGGAGAAGGCTCCTGAAGGAAAGCTCGACTTGATTGTGGATCTGAACTTCAGAATGGATACATCAGCCATTTACAGCGATATTGTTTTGCCAACAGCTCACTGGTATGAAAAGAACGATCTTTCATCGACAGATCTACACAGCTTCATTAACTGCCTTGGTGGAGCCACAGATCCGCCCTGGGAGGCAAAGTCTGACTGGGGAATATTCAAAACCATAGCCAGAAAATTCAGTGAGCTTGCTGAAAAGCACTTCCCGCATCCTGTAAAGGATGTTGTGATGGCACCACTTCTCCATGACACTCCGGAGGAGATAACTCAGCCTGATGTCAGGGACTGGAAGCTTGGAGAGTGCGAACCAATTCCGGGCAAAACCATGCCAAAGCTGGCGATGGTTGAAAGGGACTATCCGAATGTTTACAATCGCTTTGTCTCGCTTGGAGATGGGATAAAGAATATCGGAGCCCATGGTGTTAGCTGGAATGGTGAGGATATCTATGAGGAACTGCTTAAAGAGCTTCCAGCAGTAGAATGGGATGGAAAGAAAAGGATCTCCTTGGAGGATGATGTGAGTGTTGCCGAGGTAATTCTTAGATTTGCACCTGAAACAAACGGAGAGGTGAGTTACAGGGCTTTCAAGGATCTTGAAAAGAAGGTTGGTAAAGATCTTGCAAAGATAATTGAACCTTACAGAAGTGTTAAGATAACATTCAGCGATGTTAAGGCACAGCCCAGAAGAATTCTGACAAGCCCCGTCTGGAGCGGAAACATAACTGAAGGCAGAGCTTACTCACCATACAGTCTGAATGTAGATCTTGAGATACCATGGAGAACCCTCAGTGGAAGGCAGGAGATTTACCTGGATCATCCCTATTACATTGCATTTGATGAAGCTCTGCCTACATTCAAACGAAAGCTCGACGCTTCCGTGCTTGACGAGATTGAGGTTGAGGATGGGCTTATTCTCAACTTCATAACTCCACATGGAAAATGGAGCATACACTCAACATACTATGACAACCTCAGAATGCTCACATTATCACGAGGAGGAGAAGTGCTCTGGATAAATGACGAGGATGCGAGAAGTGCTGGAATAAATGACAACGACTGGATTGAGGTTTTCAACAACAATGGCGTCATCGTTTGCAGGGCAATCGTCTCCTCGAGAGTCCCCAGGGGTATGTGTATAATGTATCATGCTCCGGAGAGGACACTCTACATTCCAAAATCGAATGTAACTGGCAGAAGAGGTGGAATTCACAACAGTGTTACAAGAGCAAGACTGAAACCACTTCTGATGGTTGGAGGCTATGCTCAGTTCAGCTACTACTTCAACTACTGGGGTCCAACTGGTGTAAACAGAGACACGCTTGTTATTGTTAGAAAACTCAGGAGGTGATGGACATGGACGTGAGAGCCCAGCTTGTTATGATATTCCATCTTGATAAATGTCTCGGCTGCCATACCTGCAGCATCTCCTGCAAGAACATCTGGACCGACAGAAAGGGAGCAGAGTACATGTGGTGGAACAATGTTGAAACAAAACCAGGAGCAGGCTATCCCAGATTCTGGGAGGATCAGGAGAAGTACAAAGGAGGATGGGTCGCCAAGGGCAACAGTGTAAAGCTCAGAGCATTTGGAAAACTCTCCACACTACTCAACATATTTTATCAGCCCTACATGCCAAAGCTTGAGGACTACTACCACCCGTGGACCTACGAGTATTCAAAGCTCTATGAAGGCGGTGAAGAGGATGATCAGCCTGTTGCAGAACCAGTCTCACTGATTACAGGAGAGAAGATGGAGATAGAATCAGGACCGAACTGGGATGATGATCTCGGTGGATCACCTCTGTATGCTGAAAACGACGTCAATCTGGAGGAAATGAGGATTCTCAATACATTCAGCAAACTTTTCATGTTCTATCTTCCAAGAATCTGCAATCACTGCCTCAATCCAGCATGTGTTGCAGCTTGTCCTCAGAGAGCGATTTATAAGAGAGGGGAGGATGGAGTTGTTCTGGTTGACCAGCAGACATGCAGAGGATGGAGGTTCTGTGTTACAGCATGTCCCTACAAGAAAGTCTATTACAACTGGAACACAGGCAAGAGTGAGAAGTGCATATTCTGCTATCCCAGAACAGAAACAGCTCAGGCAAATGCATGTGCCCACAGCTGTGTTGGGAAGATAAGACAGGTTGGGGTCATTCTCTATGACGCAGATGGGATTGAGGATGTGATAAAAGCCAAGGATAAAGATCTGGTTGATGCTCAGAGAAGAATAATCCTTGATCCTGGCAATGAGAACATTGTCAAGCTTGCAAGAGAGAATGGTGTTCCTGATAGCTGGATAGAATCAGCAAGAAAATCACCAGCCTATGATCTGATAAAAAGATTTCAGGTTGCTTTTCCGCTCCATCCCGAGTTTAGGACAGTTCCGATGACTTTTTACATTCCTCCACTCTCTCCGATCCTCGCAACCCAGAGAATAGCCTACGATGTAGAGGATTACGAGGAGATCCCTACCAGAGAGATGCTCAGAATTCCTGTAAAGTATCTTTCAAGCCTGTTCTCTGCAGGGAATGAGGATGTAATACACGAAGCCCTTGACAGAATGATTGCTCTGAGACATTACATGAGAGCTGTAAATCTCGGTGATGAACCTGATGAGAACATACTCAGCAGGGTGGGACTGGATGCTGAGAAGGTAGAGAAACTTTACAGGTTGTTTACCCTTGCAAGCTATGAGGAGAGATTCGCCATACCCCCTGCCAGAAGAGAGTATGATGCGATAGATGTGGAAGAGCGAAAAGGGATGAAGGGATTTGGAATAACATCTGGTCC
>JALURI010000263.1 GCA_027016965.1 Geoglobus sp. | reverse complement strand
CTCCAGAACCTTTATGAGATGTATTAATACCGCTATAGCCCCCATTGCAGTGCAGGTTTCCAGTGAAATTCCATTAAAGGTAACATCAAGGTGAAATTTTGCTTTATTAAGGAGTTTTTTCGGTAAACCCTTCCGACCAAGACCTATTAGAAATATAGCAGATCCTGAGAGTATCTCCTTCAGCTCCTCTCTACCGATTTTTTTCCTGTTTTCGGGTTTTGAGGTTGTTGCTACGATCTCACCAAACTGGGGGTGAAGAGTATCAATGAGGTGGACCCATCCCTTTTGAAGTAGCTTCTCTGCGTATTCTCCATGTTTTCCGATTGTGGTGTAGTTCATTATTGCAGAGACCATATCCTCTTCATTCTCCCAGAAATCAAAATCTAAAAGTGCTAAGTGGAATCCGTAGGCGTAACAGAGTGGTGCAGCCCGGGCAATTGATCTCAAATGAATCTCGTGAAGTTTCAGTTTGTCATAGGTGTTTACAAGACATAAAGTTAGCACAGTGGAAGAGTGTATTTCAGGTAATAAAGAATTTTTTGGATTATCGTGAGTCTTCAATTGAACACCCTGTGATTTTGTTAATGAAAAAATTTATATGGCTATCCTCTATCCCTTAAACCATGGAAAGTAGTAAGCAATATAAAATTTTAGCCTTTATTCTTGCTCTAATCATGATTGGCTCTATACTTGCTGTTTTTGCTCCCTCATCTCCAAAAAGAGAAGTTAATTTCAAAAAAAAGCTCGAGATACATTCATTTAAAGATGCTCTCAGGTATACTCCACCCGGAATCGCTCTCTTTCAGTATGTGAATCTCCAAAAAATACGTGGCACAGAGCTCGAGTCCTGGATTCTGCAGAATAAAGTGGTTCCATCTCCAAACATTGAATGGGGGGCTTCTGTTGAGTTCCAGAATGGTTTATGGCTTGATATATTCAGCACGGTTAATAACTCACCCATTTCATATCCTTCGACAGGAATTGTGAACTATGGGAATTACACCTTAAAAGACAGAAATGGGATCGTTCTTCTGGATGAGATCTCTCCTTATGTGCTTGGACCTCAGCCCATGGTTGAATATGTAATTGACCTCATAGATGGAAAGACGAATCTTTCGGCTTATTCGTTTATATATGAGCCATATAATCTCTCAATATTTGATGAAGATTTTGATTATGTCCAGATAAGAATGGGAAACATAACAAATTACTCTGACCTTTTATTTATCGGAATAAAATATTTGCCTTCGGGAAACTATGAAAGAGTTTCAGCCTTTCACATAACACAGGAGAATGTTATAATTGTTGATAGAGGGAATAAAACTCGCTTTCTTGAATACAATATATCCTATAATGGTGATTTCCGCATAAAAAGAGTCGTTGGTAATTTCACCTCTATTATAGAAGACCCATTGTGAGGGTGGTTACCCTGATAAAAGAGGAGGTTAGAGGAAATAGTCTGCTGGTAGAAGGTCCGGCTGAATTTGAGATATTAAAAGGAAAGGTGAGTGTTTTTGGGTGCCCTGTTTCAAGGCTCACAGTACCTGATGGCAAAGTTATGCCTCTGTATGTGGAAGAAGATGCTCGTGTGCAGTTTGCAGAAGATGCACATGTAATTCCCTTAGAGGGCAGTCCAATTCCCCAGGAATGGGATGAGCTTATTAAAAGGATTTTGGAGGAGGATTACAGGAAAATTATGTTTGTTGGACACTCAGACAGTGGAAAAAGCAGTGCCATAACTTACATGATCAACAACCTGAATGGAAACTGCTGTGTACTTGATTCCGATATCGGTCAAGCAGACGTATCTCCACCAGCATCCATAGGTCTTGCGATTGTTGAAGAGAAGGTTCCAAGCCTGAACTATCTGAAACTCTATGATGCCCATTTTATCGGAAAAACATCTCCGGCCAAAATAGAGCTTCGATGTTTGAGAGGTATTGCATCTCTGATAAAAAAAGCAGAAGACCTCTCAGATACGATGTTTGTAGATACGACCGGGTGGGTTTATGGTATTGGGGCAAGAGAATATAAATTAGCCAAGATAAGTATCATAGATCCGGATATAATTGTCTGCATGGGAAAGGACATATACTATCTCAGGGATTACAATAGAATTGTGCTCCCTTCTTTCGTTGTGAAAAAGAGAGACAAGGTAGAAAGAGCTGAATTCAGGGAAAGGAAGTTCAGAGATAGTCTTAAAAATGGAAAATTGATTTCAGTCAGACTCGATGATATTAAAATTAAA
>JALURI010000262.1 GCA_027016965.1 Geoglobus sp. | reverse complement strand
CATTTATATGTACCTGCCCTGTAAGAAGATATCTCTTTAACAGATATAAAATCTGACAAATCTGCTGGAATTTGCGATCTGAGATTTGAAATTTTTACAGCCTTCCCTGTGTAACCTCCATTATATCCCTGAGAAGGCGTGAGTGTACATCAGGTATCCCTGCCACTATGTTCCCTGACCAGAGATATTCATTACCACCTTTAAAATCGGTTATCACTCCTCCAGCCTCTTTTATTAAAATACTGCCTGCTGCAATGTCCCAGGGACTGAGCCCTATCTCAAAGAACCCCTCACACCTGCCACATGCAAGATAGGCAAGATCCAGCGCTGCTGATCCAGCACGCCTTATATCACTCGACCACTGAAATATCCTCTCAAAAATCCTTAAATATTCTTTTATGTATTGTTTTTTTCTAAAGGGGAATCCTGTAGTGATAAGGGCTTTATCAGGTTCAGCATGTGATACATATATCCTTCTTCCATTTAAAAATGCCCCCATGTTTTTCTCTGCAGTGAACACCTCATCTTTTTCAGGATCAAAAATAAGCCCAAGGATTATCTCTCCTCTGTATTCAAGGGCTATTGACACAGCAAATACTGGATAGCCGTGAATATAATTAGTGGTGCCATCAAGGGGGTCTATTATCCATCTGAATTCTCCTGATGGAGGATCATGTATGGTCTCTTCAGCCAGGATATCGTGATCTGGAAATTTCTTTTTTATTGTATTTATTATTATTTCTTCTGATTCTCTATCCACCCTTGTCACAAAATCAGATGCCTGTTTAGCATCGATATCCCTTCCCGTAATCTTACCCCTATTTTCCAGTATTATCTGACCTGCTAACATTGCTGCTCTGAATGCTGTTCCAAGAAAATCATTATCCCTTAGTGTCATCTCCGTCTTCCCCACACAATAAAATGTCTATCGCTTATCTGCTCAATGCTGAGATAATAGAGCCCGCATTCAAGGAGTTGATTTTTTACTTCCCTTATATTATATGCTGAAAGGAGTGAATTGTAAAAGTCTTTTTTGAGTATCGGTGATTCACTCCCTGCATATTTCTCTACAAGGTACTCTGCTGTTTTTATATCAGGTGGTCTGAGAAGGTCCATTATAAAAACTGGTGCCTCTGGCACTGAGCATGATTTTACAGTCTCCCATAGTACATGTGGATCTGAGAGATGGTGGAGTAAACTATTGGATATCACTGCGTCAAATTGTTTATGCATGAGGGTTCTGTCAGGGAGATGGCATAATTGTAAATGAATCCTCTTCTCAAATCCCTCTTTTATGAGCAACTCCCTGCCGATCTCAAGCATGGCCTCTGCTCCATCGACACCGGTTATTGTTACAAAAGGGTACCTTCTTGCAAATCTAATTATTACATCGCATGTTCCACAACCAAGATCGAGTACATGGCCTTCGCTAAAATCAGGGAATTTTTCATTGAAGAGACTCACAAAATGTTCATGTGGCTCTGAAAAGTCAGCCCCTGCATAGGCCATTGCCTGCTCTGGTTCATTCATTAACTCTGGCTCTGGAATACGTTTCATCTCCACTGACTCTGGATATCATATGTCCCGTGTTTTTTAAAATCTTTCCTCAATGATTGGAGATCATCACCAACCAATCCATTAAGTGAATAATCACCTAATTTTTCTTCATTATGTAGATAATATAAATATCCAATATCCTGTGGTTCAATTCCTATAAGCCGTGCACCAATCCCATCGGCCTTTACAGGATCAGTTGAGGCTATGGCACACCTCATCTCTACAGGACTGCCATCTATTGGCCCGTCTCCTTCCATACATACAAACCCATCAAGTACAACAAGGTCTGGCCATGTCCTCTTTGCAAATTCCACAATGTTATGATGAATCATTTTTACACTCTTACGATAGCCTTTGTACTGTCTGAAGAGGAAATTTATAAACCAGTTCGGCAAAAGCCTCCTTGCCTTCGACACTGTACCGGGAGGAAGCCTGTCAAGAAATGTCTTTGGTGCATCCACTTCAATGCCACCCTTCATACCGTGAATCATAGCCATATCCTGCCTCAGGACGAGTCCTGCCATGTTTTTGATTCCAAAGGTTGCCATGGCAAAGTTGTGAGTCTTGGGTATTGCAAGTGATATCTTATAATCAAACTCTTTAACCCTTTTTGTAATCCTGAGTTGAGTATCTCCTACAATAGATTGAATTGGACTATATATGAACTCTCTATCTTCATCAAAATGTGTGAGTCTTACA
>JALURI010000261.1:1150-7403 GCA_027016965.1 Geoglobus sp. | reverse complement strand
CATATGTCTTTCAAGCAGGCTTAAAAGTATTCTCACTCTTGTTGGATCGCTCAGAGCTTTAAACAGTGAGACATTGAAAGTATCCATCGTCCCCACCATTCTTATTTTGTTCTCCGCTGGATAAATAATTTTTTTCGGTATGGTTTGATTCTGTTCACAGAAACTCTCTTCGATAGATTGTTGCAGGCATGCTCCACTCACAGCAAAACCGGGATGATAAATTCTCTTTGATAGACCTGACTAACCTGCAAAAACAACATCAAGGTGTTTTTGACTCATGGACTGCAAGGTCACATGTACTCCCATATTCCTTTCCCCTTATAATTGTAAACAACCGTTTTTATTGCTGTAACGTACTCAATACTGTATCCTATTCCTTCCCTGCCAATTCCAGACTCTTTTCTTCCACCAAATGGGTAGTAGCCAATTCCGTGCCTTGGATATCCGTTGATGTAAATCGTCCCAACCCATATTTTCTTTCATTAACAGCCTCTATGGCCATTTCAAGGTTGTCAAAGGGCACGAGTAATGCAACAGGAGCAAAAATTTCTTCATGAAAGAGCATCACTTCTCGGTAATTCTCTCTCACTTCCCCGTAAATGCTCCTCTCAACCATACCCATCTTTATCGCCTCACTCTCAATTGTGTGCTCATCCCACTCCCCGGAACAAATCACCCTGCACTCTCTTCAGATCAAGATTTGCCTTTTCAAGCCTGTCTATACTCCCCTCAACCACCTCCTTGACAGAATTGTATGTTTTTCCGGTGTTCTTCACAAGAATTTCAATGAAATCGTCCTCATTTTCCTCGATAAGATCTGCCATTTTCTGCAAAATCTCTATTCGCTTCTCTCCAGGCATGTTTCTTGCCTGCATTCTGCCAGTTCTGTAAACCCTATGGAGGATCTCGTTAATAGACTGCATATCGGGCTTGAAGAACCCTGCAATTTTTAATCCGTCAATTGGCCAGGTGATTTCACCTATTATCTCACTTTTGTAATAAATTCCAGCCAGATAAGGATTGAATATCGGCATATCCTGAAATTAGGCAGTTCTTGAGGATATGGCTTTTTATTTCAAGCTTAACAGGTTTTGTGGAAATCGCTTTCATAGATTTGTGCTGTCACAATCCTGTAAATCCCTTCTTTTTTCAATCCAAAAATGTAAGTCAGAAGTCCTGTAAATGCTATCACCATGTCCATGAAAAATTCCTCCTTTCCGTGAAAGATCCTTGGAGGTTTAAGCGCTTTTGCTGTGAGATAGGTAAGGGTTAGTATTGTCACTATGGTTGAAATGCTGTAAGTCAGGGCAACGATAGTTGCATTTGCCCCCGGTACAAGCATCAGTGGTATGAGAGGAATGCAGGGTGCGAGACTTAAAAAAATGAGCAGCATCGCCGAAGAGGTTTTTGCATGATGGTGTTGGTTAATTAGCGAGGCAAGTGCATAAAGAAGCCCGATGAGAATTAAGGCGTAGGAAGTAAAGCTTTCAAAAAATCCGGCAAATCCGGATACATCCAGCCCAAATAGTATGAGGAAGCCGATGGTTGTTGAGCTCAGGACATGGACAATTCCACCAGTTAATGAGAAAAGGATAATCTTTCCTGTGCCCCACCTCTTTGACTTACCTATCGCCACGAAAGGAACATAGTGATCTGGAGCAAATGAATGAATAACACCGATTGTTAAAGCTGAGATTAGCAAAACCTCCACTTGCATCACCTTAATCAAGTTAATTTGATCTCAGATAAATATAACTGTATAAAAATATTTCGAAAAATGGCTCAGGAAAAAAATTTTTATAGTTTTATCAAGTTCACTTTACTCAAAATCAAATGAGGTGGTTTAGTGCATATAATGGAAGGTTTCCTCCCTCCTGTCTGGGCAGGACTGTGGTTTCTTGTTGCCCTGCCTGCCATAGCCTACGGTGCTTTGAAATCAAAAAGGCTGATAGAAGACAACCCGAGAAACAGAGCACTCCTTGCAGTTGCCGGAGGTTTCATTTTCGTGCTCTCATCTCTCAAAATACCGTCTCCTGTTACAGGTAGCACATCACACCCAACAGGCACGGGCATATCAACAATGCTTTTTGGTCCTGCTGTAACAGCTTTTCTTTCAACTATAGTTCTCCTCTATCAGGCTTTGCTTCTTGCCCATGGTGGAATAACAACTCTCGGAGCCAACACGGCTTCCATGGGATTCATCGGACCTCTCGCAGGGTGGGCGGTGTATAGGGCATTGAGGGACAGGATCAGCCTCAAAGCAAACGCCTTCATTGTTGCGGTTGTTGCAGACTGGTTTACATACGTTATCACATCTATCCAGCTTGCTCTTGGATTTCCGGGAGAGAACCTTGTCAGTTCTGCTCTCACATTCATGGGTATATTTGCATTGACCCAGATTCCTGTTGCTGTCGTGGAGGGAATTTTTGCAGCATTACTGATAGGATATATTGCAAATCTGTGGGAAGACAGAGTATCTCAGGGGGTGACAGCTTGAAAAAGACAACTGTAGCTTTTATTTTGATTTCAGTACTTTTCATTTTTCCAGCAATTGGTGAAGACTGGAGTGGAGCAGATCAGAAGGCTGAGGAGGCAATAAAGCAGATTTCACCTGAATATGAACCATGGTTTTCTCCGATCTGGGAGCCTCCAAGCGGTGAAATAGAGAGCTTGCTTTTCAGCCTTCAGTCTGCCATTGGAGCTTTTGTGGTCGGATATATTGTGGGAAAGAACAGGGCGAGCAAAGATGTACCGAACAGTTGAAGAAATCCAGCTAAAATCCAAGAAAATTGTGACAGGAGTGGCAAATGTTTACTTTGTTATTTTGACATTCATTCTCATTTACTTTTTCAATTCGGTTGCGGTATTTGCTGTAGCTCTGATGATCTTCTCCCTTCTATCTCTCCATTCATCTGGAATAGACTATCTGAGATTCATGAAGCTTCCAACTTTCTTCATAGTACCCGCACTCCTCATAATTGCCTTAATAACCCCAGGTGAAAGGTTATTCTGGATTTTCAGTAAAGAAGGAGTCATTCTATCCTTTAAAACATTTTTCAGGACCTACGCATCTCTTTCGGTTATGGTCTACCTCACAATCACAACTTCCATTCCTGAAATGCTTTATGCCCTGAAGAAAATCAAGCTTCCCGAATTTGTGGCAGAAATGATGTCCCTCGTGTACAGAACAATCCAAATTTTTTTGGATGAGCTTATGAGACTTGAAAGGTCTGCTGAATCAAGGCTTGGCTTTCATGGGAGAAGAAACATGCTCAGAACTTCAGCACTGCTTGGATACTCAATGTTCATCAAATCAATGGAGAGAGCAGAAAAGCTCAACATGGCAATGGAGTCAAGGTGCTACAGCGGAAAGATGCCAATGCCATCAAGCAGATCATCAGGAACTGGATATGCGGTTGCTGTTACTGCCGTGATAATTGCCATAGGGGTGATAGTTTGATAGAGCTGAGAGACATTTGGTTTTCCTACGGGGACAGAGAGATCTTGAAAGGAGTGAACATGAAGCTTGAAAGGGGAGAGGTAGCAGTACTGCTTGGGAGAAACGGAGCAGGAAAATCAACCCTTCTGATGCACCTGAATGGACTTCTTAAGCCGAAAAAGGGAGAGGTGATTGTTGATGGAAACAGAGTCAGATATGATAGAAAGTCTCTGATTCAGCTCAGGCGTGCCGTAGGATTTGTTTTTCAAAATCCCGATGATCAAATTGTTGCTCCAACTGTGTGGCAGGATGTTGTCTTCGGTCCTGAGAATCTTGGAACAAGAGATGATATGAAGATAAGAAAAATTCTCATGGATCTCGGGCTTAAGGGATATGATAACAGATTATGCAACTCTCTTAGTGGGGGAGAAAAGAAAAGGGTTGGAATCGCTGGTGTTCTGGCAATGGAGCCTGATTACGTTATCATGGATGAGCCAACAGCAGGAGTTGATGGTGTTGGCTTGAGGGAGATTGTTGGGATAGTGTGGAATCTGAAGGAAAGCGGTAAGGGTGTTCTCATTTCAACCCATGATCTTGATTTTGCAAAGACTGTTGGAGACAGATTCATGATCCTTGACGATGGGAGGATAATTCACGATGATGATTTTGTAGATTACTCTCTCGCTGAAAAATGCGGTATAAGAACATGGATGTCTGAAGGAGAGGTTGTGCTTGTGTCTCATGATCTTTTAATGCCAGAGATAGATTATTTCGATTTTGTTGCTGTCATGGGCAGGAGTGCAAGGGAAAGGCTTGAGAAAGAGGGAATTGAGCCTGACATAAACACGGCTGGAATGGAGAGGGCTTTTTTGAGAGCAATAGGTGGGGCGAGGGTAATGCTTGTATGCTCGAGGAGCATGATAGATGTTGTTAAAAGAGAAGCTCAGATATATCCTGTAAGGCTCACTTTGCATGGTGGAGTTGAAAGCTATGAAAGGCAGGGTATTCATTGTTGGAGCAGGTCCGGGAGATCCAGAACTCATTACGATGAAAGGATTGAAGGCAATTGAGAAAGCTGATGTCATACTTTACGATGCCCTCATAGACAGGAGACTTTTTGAATTTGTTGACTGTAATGGAAAGAAGCTGATCTTTGTTGGAAAAAGAAAGGGGGATGGTGACGGAAGGAAAAGGCAGAGGGAGATAAATAGCCTGATGCTTGAACTATGCAGAAATGGTATGACGGTTGTAAGGCTTAAGGGTGGAGATCCGGGCATTTTCGGGAGACTTGCAGACGAAATTGAGTTTCTTGAAAAGAATGGAATCCCGTATCAGGTGATCCCTGGTGTCAGCTCTTTCAATGGGGTGGCAAGTCATGCAGGAATACCCTTGACAAAAAAAGGGATTTCTTCCCTCACAATTCTCTCTGGTATTGAGAAATTAAGTCTTGAATCCATTGTAAACGGAACATTTGTTGTTATGATGGCAAGAGAGAGCATTGAAAGAGTTGCAGAAAGACTTATCGAGCTTGGAGTGCCAGAAGACAGACCTGTTGTGGCAATAGAAAATGGAACCCTTGAAAACCAGAGAATTGTGAAAGGGATACTGAGGAACATTCACGAGAAAATCAGGGACTTCTCAGGACCGACACTGTTCATCATAGGTGATGTTGCCGCTCTGAAACCCTGAAGACAGAGTTCAGGATGGCGTAGGTGACAAAGAGATCCTCTCCAATTGAATCGCAAATAATCACTTTTTTTCCATCCATTTCTGTGATTTTAGTGCCCTCTCCTTCCTCAAGACCAAAAAAGGCTGGCAGATCTTTTGTCACATGCAGTCCGTTGGAAAGGAAAAGCGGGACAAGGTAAACCACGTCTGAACTCATCTTTTTTACTGCATCCAGCGGGGTTGGCTCTCTGTCTCCTGTTGCATAGGCTATCTCAATCTCATCAAAGATTCCAAAGTTAGCAATTCTTTCTTTGTGCTTTTCCATCACCTTTGCGTAATGGGGCAAAGGACTTCCGTGCCCAACTATCACTATCCCTTTTCTCATCCTTTCACCTCAACAAAGACTATGGTGTAATCGCTTTTCACCTCAAAAAAATCCTCAGCCTCATAAATTTTCTCCTCATTGTTTTCAAGATTTTCAAGAACTTTCAGCCTTCTTCCAGGAAAATTAAGCCTGACACCCTTCTTTGCAAGAATTAGAATGTTTTTTCCCCGGGAATAATCAGGCTCCATGCTATGGGCATTGAAAACGGTGACATCACAGAGGTCCGCTCCCATTCTCCCAAGCGCAACTTGAACGCTTGAGATTCCTGGAATTATACTCGCGCTTTTGAAGAATCTGCCAAGCCCCGCAACCATCGGATCGCCTGTTGAAAGCACTGCAACATCCACTTCCATTGCCTCCCTTTCTATTTCCCTGTATGCTTCTTCGTTGAATCTCCTCATCACGATCCTATCTCCCCTTATCCATTCTTCAGCAATTTCAATGGCTCTTGCACTTCCGTAAACCTTTTTAGCTCTGGAAATCACATTTTTCG
The DNA here is from genome assembly GCA_027016965.1 of Geoglobus sp. The sequence continues at coordinate 1,418 of JALURI010000261.1, read as the reverse complement.
CCTCATCAGTCAGGTGTTCTTTTTTCAACCCCACTCCAACAACAAACAGCACGGTTCAATTAGGATGCCTGTTTTTTAATAAGTTTTGTTAGCATATCTCCATTTGAAAAGGGAATAAGTGTAAAATCTTTTAGAGTCTTTAAGTCAAAAAAGCATCCATTTTCGGTTCAGCTGTAAGAGGGAGATGAAAGAAAGCAGTGATATTGACATACTCGTGGAAATCGAAAAAGACATCAATCTGCTGGATTTTGTGGCTTTAAAGCTTGAG
>JALURI010000261.1:0-1140 GCA_027016965.1 Geoglobus sp. | reverse complement strand
GAAAGGATACTGAAGGAGCAAGTAATGATATTCTATGGTTTCAAATACATTAGCCGTAAATAAACTTTATAACCTTCAAATCAAAATTCGTACCTGACGGTAAGAACAAGGACAGTTGGCAAAAAGGGACAGATCACAATCCCAAAAGAGATCAGAGAAAAGTTCGGCCTGAAAGAGGGAGAGAGGGTTGTTTTTGAAATCAAGGGAAATGAGATAGTTATGAGACCGGAAAAAAGCGGAAGAGATTATGTGGAAGAGCTGACTTCAGTTGTTAAGAAAAAGCTTGAAGCTCCTGAAGCGAGAGAGTTGAAGAGATTGTACTATGGACAGATTGAAGAACGTCTATCTGGACTCTAATGTTTTCATTTATGCTACTCTCTACTCTGGGGAGATTGCCGAAAAAATCAAAAGAATACCTCAGAAAGGCGTCAGATGGTGAATTCAATGCATACACATCGGTGCTGACATGGGATGAAGTTGTGTATGTTGTGGGGAAAGTTGCTGGATTCGAGGAAAGTCTTAAGGTTGGAAAAATCCTGCTTAAAATGCCATTCCTCGAGTTTCTGGATGTTAATTATGCCATTTGTGAAGATCACCTGCTTCAATGGAATGTAATTGCCCAGAAACTTGCTGAGAAGATAAAGCAGTTCATAGCCGAGCTTTGCAAGTGGGAGAACTCGCTGAATCCAACATACATCGAGAAGATGAGATTCTCTACTCCAGCAGAAAGCAAACGATGAAAAAATGATTTCCAATGATTAGCAGGTTTTTCAGGGAAATTGCTGAGAGTATAAGATGACCAGGAAAAATCCAAGAACGCTGTGGTGAAAACCTTTTACCTCTTTGTGTGACTTTTGCTCATTTTTAAGTTAACCCTTTTCTGGGTGCTCAGTAACACTCAGAATCTTATGGTCAGAGACAAAATTTTAATACCAAATCAATTTCACTTGCTTCAATGGAAAGCAATCTTAACCATGGAAAGTTCACCAAGGATGAGGTAGTTGGGGTAGTATTCTCAAAGCTGAATCCTGAAAGAGAGTGGACGTTTGCTGACATAGGAAGTGGAAGTGGCAGGGTTGCTGAATTTTTTTCAAAGTATGTCAGAAAGGTCTATGCAGTTGAGAAGGACAGCACATCAAT
>JALURI010000260.1 GCA_027016965.1 Geoglobus sp. | reverse complement strand
GGATTGGGTCCAGGATCCCCAGATCTGATGACTGTGAGGGCAATTAAGATACTCAGAATGGCAGATGAGGTGATTGTTCCCGGAGATATATCTTATTCGATTGTTTCAAGGTTCAGAAAACCAAAACTTATAAGATTTCCAATGGGAAAAAGCGAGGATGTTGTGAAAAAATTGTCTGAAGAACTTTCCAGGAGATGTGTCAAAGAAGATATTGCATTTGCATGTCTTGGCGATCCAGCATTTTATTCAACCTTCCAGCTTGTCGCTGAAAAAGTTTTGGAAATGAATCCTGAAACAAAAATTGAGATGATTCCGGGCATACCGAGCTTCACCTCTGTTTTCTCCCGAATGAACATCTTTGTGAGAGACCCAATGCTTGTTACAGTTCCTGGAGAAAATGAGATTAAATATGCTGTTATGCTGAAAAGCACGAAACCTGAAATTGCGTGCGAAGAGATGAGATTAATGGGAATGGATGAGCTATATCTGGCAGAGAGAGTTTTCATGAACGATGAAAAGATAACAAGACTTGGAGAAAAGATTCCTGAAAAAGCTGATTACTTTTCCATTGTTATAGGGGTGAAGAAATGAGAGTCTACTTTGTCGGAGCTGGTCCCGGAGACAGAGAACTGCTAACACTCAAAGCCTATCGTTTACTTTCTGAAGCAGATCTAATTATATATCCCGGATCACTCATTGATGAAGAATTTCTGGATGAATTTAAGGCTGAAAAAATTAATTCTCATGGTAAATCTCTTGAAGAGTTGGCTGAGATTATGATAAGAGCTGTAAGTGAGGGTAAAAAGGTTGTCAGAATGCAAAGTGGAGACCCCTCGATTTATGGGGTGATAAAAGAACAGATCGAGATGTTGGAAGAGAGAGGCATAGATGTTGAGATTATTCCCGGAGTTTCTTCTGTATTTGCTGCGGCTGCTGAACTGAAAACAGAGCTAACACTGCCGGGAATAACCCAGAGCGTTGTTATAACCAGACCTGCCGGAAAAACCCTTGAAATAGATGACATTGAGAAGTTTTCAGAGACAGATGCAACAATTGTGATACTGCTCGGAGTCCATAAAATAGATGAGGTTGTGAAGAAGGTTAAAAGAGATCCTGAAACTCCAGTTGCCGTGGTATATCACGCTTCCAGGGATGATAAAAAGATTATTACCGGAACCATTAAAGACATCTCTGAAAAAGTAGAAAAAGCAGGAATAACAAAAACAGCTGTGATAATAATAGGAGATGTTCTTAGAGGAAATTACAGGAGGTCTGTGTTATACTCAAAATAGCGGTGATCGCCTTCAGGAGAGATATTGAGAAGGGAAGAAAAATTGCAGAATTCCTTGGTGGAGATCTACTTGTCTATGAACCTGATGCATTCAGGAGAGCGTTTGAATCTTACAACGTGATTATAGCTGTAATGGCTACAGGAATTGTTGTCAGAAAGATTTGTGGGCTTTTAAAATCGAAATGGAGAGATCCGGCAGTTATTGCTGTTGACAGACGTCTTAAGTACGCTATACCGGTTTCTGGAGGACACCATAAAGGAAACGAGATTGCTTCAAGACTTGCAGAGCTTGGGATTACCCCGGTTATTACAACATCTTTCGAGTGGAAGAATGGAGTTGTTGTAGGAATAGGCGCGAGGAAAGGAGTTACAGAAAATGAGGTTCTGGATGCCATATTTAACTCCCTTGAGATGTGTGGTCTGTCCGTTGAAGATGTCAGGGGACTTGCAACACTCAGCATAAAGAGGGGCGAGAGGGGGATTATCATGGCTGCCGATAGGCTGAAGCTCCCGTTGATGATTGCTGAGATCGAAGAAACTGAGGGTCTGAAGGTGAAAAGTAAATCTTCAGCTGAGAGAAAGATAGGTGTGAAGGGTGTTTCAGAGCCCGCTGCACTTTATTTCTCAAAAAATCACGAGTTGCTACTACCAAAAACCGCTTTCGGGAGGGTGACAGTTGCACTCGCGAGGTAAGCTCTACGTCATAGGCACAGGACCTGGAAAAATTGAATATATGTCTCTGAAAGCTATCGAAGCTCTGAAGGAGTCTGAATACATTCTCGGACATTCAACCTATATTAAGAGAATTAAGGAGCTTCTTGATGGGAAGAAGATAATTTACAGCACAATGGGAGAAGAGGTTGAGAGGGTTAAAAAAGCGATTGAACTTGCAGAAAAGAGTACAGTTGCTCTGCTTAGCGGTGGAGATCCAGGATTTTACGGGATGCTTCCTCTTGTAGCCGAAATAATTAGCTCACATGATGTA
>JALURI010000259.1 GCA_027016965.1 Geoglobus sp. | reverse complement strand
GGATGCATCAAGCAAAGGCTCAGCTATGCTTATGTGCTTCCCCGACATCTGTGCAAGCTTTATAACAAACGTGTCAAGCTCATCATCACTGAAAACTATGTTTGTCTTTATGTTCTGGTAATTCCTGTGAAACAGATAAACAGGCTTGTTGTACCCGTTGCACGAAATATCCTCAATCAGCCTGTCCTTCATGAGAGGGGTTATTGGTCCGTACTCTACGAAATCATTCTTGAGATGATAGAATATCTTTCTGAAGTCCTCTTCCTGAACCTTTATTTTCATCTCTCTCAGAAGTTTTCTTGAAACCTCTTCTAAATGGGATACCCTGTCCTCAACATAGCCTGATAATGCCTCAACAACAGAGTTTCTGAGAACGTGAAAAATTGAGAACAGATAATCATCAAGCTCGGGTTCTACCACATGATACTCATAATTTCCGGTTTCATTATCGAAGATGATCTGGACCTTGGAATATGGCTCTTCAATCCAGTACTCTTCTGTAATTTCAATTTCCTGGGGAAATAGACTTTCTTGATCTGGTTCCTTAGTTTCCTCTTTTATCTCATCTGTTTCTTCATGCCGGGTCTCTTCTTTCCCCTTTCTTCTCAGAAGACTTAGGGAGAGTCTCATCCTAATCAAATGATTATTATTATCAACACTTTTAAACTTTTCCGTTGAACAACCTCCTGGGGTCTTGGCAAACCATATTCCTGCAAAATGACCTGAAGGTTAATCGAAGATGAAAAATGTTTAAACACAGCAATATTGACTGTTACAGAGGTGGAAAACCCGACAGGGCAGAAAAGCATAAAGCTCCGCCATTTACAGTTCCCACATACAAAAAGATTTTATATCGAATGTTAGTTGACTTTATCATGGTGGAAGTTCTGGTTTCTCCAGGAAAATTTTTTGAAAATCTTGATAACTTTGGTTACAGAATTGTAGCTGGAGTAGCATTGCTCTCTGCAATACCCTCTGCACTGACGCAATACCTGGTTGTATCAAGCATGATAACACTGTTCCCACCTGATGTGAAACCTTTTCTTCAGCTGTCCAGCATATTTGGGCTGATTTTCTCGTTCATAGCTGTGTTTGTCATAATCCTGATAGTTGCAGGGATAGTACATCTAATATCCGGAATTTTTGGAGGCGAAGGAGAATTTGTGAGAACAGCCACTGTAACCGGATACGGAATGATTCCTGCAGTGATACTCAGCTACATTCAGCTGGCAATCTTTATGTATTATTTCAATCAGGTTGGAGGCTTTGAAACACTTGAGCAAGTCATAGCCTTTTTTACAAATCAGACGAGACTCATGTCGGGAGTTATCCTTTCTATTGCAGGAACATTCTGGAGCGTGGCAGTTATGTCTGTCGGAATCTCAAAAATCAGAAGAATCGAGTACTCGAAAGCCCTTATATCCTGTCTGATACCGTTTATGCTCTACCTTGCCTATACAGTCTACGGAATATATTCGGTCACATCCATCGGGAAAATTCAGGGCCTCTCAGCTCTCTGACTCAACGTCCTTCATCATGTGTTTTTTTCTTTCTTTTGCTGTGTAACCTGTTAATTCGACAAGAAATCTGTTGTAGGTTTTGAGAGTCTCAAATGCTGTTTTGTCGTCAACATTCGGGTTGGTTTTGCTCTCGACCTTCAGGATTTTTCCATCAAGCCACAGTCTCATCTTTTCTATTGCTCTGTACCTGACAATGCAAACATCACCATTCTTTTCAAATTCCCCAAAATATCTGGCTATCATCTCCTCAAGTCTTTCCTGCGTTGGTTTGAACCCTCTTTTGAATCTGTATTCACGCATAAGCGTAGAGAAGGAAAAAGTATAATATAATTTACTGCCACCTCGTTACATGGAAGATACACGAATATTTGCAGAAAAGGTTGATGTTGAGAAGCCTCTGCTCATAACAAGCTTTCCCGGAATTGGGCTTGTTGGAACAATCGCGAGTGGACACTTCATAATGGAGCTAAATCTCGATCCAGTTGGCGTTCTTGAATCAAGTATGCTTCCACCAATCGCAACACTCAATGAAGGGATAATCCAGCCTCCCATAAGAATTTATCAGAGTCATGAGAAGAATTTTGTTCTTATTCATTCAGATGTGCCAATTCATCCCGGAATAGCATACGTTTTGAGCAACGCGATAATTGACTGGGCTGTTGAGATAAAAGCAAAAAGATTGATCTCCATTGCAGGGTTGACAACCTTTGAGGACAAGAAGAGGGTTTTTGGAGCGGCAACAACAAAGGAGACACTTGAAGAAATTAGAACTTAT
>JALURI010000258.1 GCA_027016965.1 Geoglobus sp. | reverse complement strand
TCTATATTGGAGTGTAATAAATTACACTAAGCAATCGTTTCAGATCCAAAGAATTCTGAATTTCTCAAAAATTATTTGAATTTTCGCAAAACCAATTACAGGTGGAACTATGATCGAAAGGAAGATTAGAGATGTGTATTCGATCTTATTGAGATGTACAGGATTGACCCGTTCAGATGGAAAAAAGAGAGAGATCTGCACACTATAACTTTTTCAGAATACCATTTAATTACTCTGTACATGAAGAGATCGAAAATAACTTCAAACGGGAGCCTGTAGGTGTGCCTTATTATGGCTTCAGGAAGAAAAGTGCAGCGATTGATATGGTATATGCCATAGACGACGAAAAGTGGATCGCCATAGAAATGGAGCTGACAGGAGCAGGAAAAGATCTCGAAAAAGAGCTGATAAAATGTGTTGATAGGCTGAAATCATCTCCAGAATGTGAAAGGAACATGTCATCTGGTTTTATTGTTCCGTTAATAGCTCGTTAAGGGCACAAAAGGGTAAGAGGCCATGGGAAATCATACGAAGATCTTTTAAAGGAAACGGTAAGCAAAGCAAGAGAAAGGGTTGGAGACAAGCCCATAGAGATAATTGCGCATGGAATATTGCTTTCATGAGCTATTGAAATACCATAAAAAGGGAATGTTGTCGAGGAAGGAGGTTAGTGGGGGAGAAAATGTCTGCTGTGGACAGCCCATGATACTGATCTCAAGCCCCTGATACTTTTGATGTCTCAAAAGACCTCGGTGTAGATCATGTAAGCAAGGATTATGGCAACAATGAGTATTGCAATGTCGAGAACCCTCAGTTTTATGTCCGGGCCCACTTCTATGATAGCACTTCTGTAAGGAATGGCTGAGATGCGATCTTTATCCCCTACAGCATCAACGATCCTTTCTCTTGCAACTTCGTCAAGCACCTCAATCTCGTCATCATCCATAAGTATATCAACAACACTTTCTTCCCTCTTCATGAGATCACCAATGAAATCTCAACCTGAGCTTTCCGTAAGGTTTTATTCTGTTTCTGATCCCCAGTATTTTTTCTGCCATTATTATAAAATCTTTTGCCACCCCTGACTTTGGCTTGTAGCTTACAACAGGAACACCTGCTTCCCAGCTCTCAGGAATTAATTCGGATTCTCTCACCACTCCTTTGAGTTCGATTCCAAGAGTTCTCAGAGTGCTGATCACAGTTTCCCTTTCTCCACTGTATCTGTTAAAAACAATACCTCTTCCCCATTTATCCAGATCATTAAGAACGTTGAGAATCTTTGATGCCGTATTGAGGGAGAAAGAATCTGTATTTGATACAATACATATATCGTCCGCCACAGAAAGAGATAGAACTGCAAGTCTGCTCAGTCCAGCAGAGACGTCAAGAACCACAACATCGCTTTTTCTCTCAAGAAATCTGATAAACTCCCTGAATCTATCCTCGTCAAAATTTCTAAGAAGATGTGGTGAGGAGAGCGTTGGAACAAACAGCAGTGATGTCAGGTAATTTCCAACCCTTGCCTTTAATCTGTACACTGCTTCACTCATTTCTGCATTTTCAGAAAGAACATCCATCAGACTGACAGGGGGACTGTCAATTCCAAACAGCAGATGGAGATTTGGAAGAACAAAATCGCAATCAACAACTGCCACCTCAGCAAAACCAGAGAGGGCAACAGCTAAGTTTGCAGATACAGTTGTCTTTCCAACACCTCCCTTTCCAGAAGTGATGGCAATTACTGCCATTTTCAGAATGACTTGAAATGATGATATATTTACCTTTCCGCTTTTTACCAAAATTTTACCTCCCCGAAATTTATTTATTCCTAAGGATTGAAAGCAGGGGGAATGACGGTAATCAGATTTCTAGGAGGATGCAGGGAAGTTGGAAGGTCAGCGATAATGGTAGATCCTCTGATACTGGATTACGGATTAAAACCTTCTGATCCCCCAGAATTCCCTGTGAATGGAGTTGCACCTAAGAGTATTGTTATTTCCCACGGTCATCTTGACCATGTCGGGGTTGCACCGAATCTGATGGATTATGATCCAAAGGTTTTCATGACCTCACCAACAAGGGACCTCTCTGACATACTCCTGAAAGACTCAATGAACATAATGGAAAACCCTCCCTTTGGCAAGAGGGAATACATGCAGTTCAACTCCAACACAAGAGAGATTGAATATGATGATACCTTCATGGTTGATGGTTGGGATGTGACCTTTTTCAATGCAGGTCATATCCCGGGAAGTGCTTCTGTTTATCTCTCCAGAGATGTTAATCTGCTATACACCGGAGACATCAGACTTGAGGATACGAGACTTCTTGAAGGGGCTGATATATCTTTTCCTGAAACGGATATTCTCATCGTTGAATCCACATACTTTGGAGTGGAGCATCCGAAAAGAGAGGAGCTTGAAAGGCTTTTCATTGAGAGTGTTGTGGAAACCTTAGACATGGGTGGACATGCGATCATTCCATCCTTTGCAGTTGGGAGAACCCAAGAGATAATGATGATCCTGACCAAGCATGGAATAACGCCCTACATTGATGGCATGGGAAAAGAGGTATCAAGAATTCTTGAGAGGTACCCGGACTATGTCAAGAGTGTCAGAGATCTTAAAAGAGCTATGGGAAAATCAATTGTGGTTGAAAGAGGGAAGAGAGATAGGGTTCTCGAAGAGCCATCAGCAGTCATAACGACAGCAGGTATGCTCAATGGAGGGCCTGCGTTGTTTTACATTTCAAGGCTTTACAACGACGAAAAGTCAAAAATAATCCTTACCGGCTATCAGGTTGAGGGGACAAATGGAGATAAGGTTCTGCGAACAAACACAATAGATCTTGGAATGAGAACTGTCAAATTGAAAATGAAGGTTGAACAGTATGACTTTTCAGCTCATGCTGATGACTTTCAGCTGAAAGAGCTTGTGAAAAAGGTTGTTGACAGAGGTGCAGAGATGGTTTTCACAGTACACGGTGAGGAGACTGAGAACTTTGCAAAATGGATAACGGAGGAGCTGGGTGTTGAGAGCTACGCACCGAGCAATGGTGATATGTACGTTATATGAGGATAATTGCCATATCGGATTTGCATTCCAGATTTTCATTTCTTGACAGGCTCTTGAATAGGGAAAAAGCTGATGTTATTGCTGTGTGTGGTGATGTTACTGACTTCAGTAAAAGGGACGTCTCAAAATTTGCTGATATTCTTGAAAGTTTCGATAGCACTGCACTGGTGGTCCACGGAAACTGTGACTTTTTGGATCCGTTTTTCAAAATTTCAGGGGAAAACATCAGGTTCATTCATGGAATCAGCTATGAACTGAACGGTATCGTATTCCACGGGACAGGTGGCTCAACCTTCACCCCTTTCAACACACCTTCCGAGTATCCTGAGAGCTGTTATCAGAAAATTCTCCAGAATTTTCATTATGGAAGGTTGAATGTCCTGATATCTCACTGTCCACCTTATGGAATTCTTGACCTGACACACTCAGGAGACAGGGCGGGGAGTAATGCCATAAGAGCCTCGATACACAGATTCAGACTGGTAATGTGTGGACATGTTCACGAAAGAAGGGGGATTGAGATTCATGGAAATACCGTAATTGTCAATCCCGGACCCCTTTCTGGCGGATATTACGCTGTGATCGATCTTGATTATCCGGAAAAAGCTGTGATAATGAAACTGAAATAAAATTATTTTCCATCTGTCAGAACCACAGATTACCAAGCTCCGTCTTCAAACTTCACAGAATGATGGAGGTCAGCACAGTATGGCAAAAGGAAACATAATTCTGATCGAAAAATTTAAATCTATCCATTCTTGCAGGAGAGGTAATGAAGTTCATAGTCTGCCCCTCCTGCGGGGAGGAGATAGTCATAAAAGACCTTTATGAGGGTGTAGAAATTCAGTGTGACCTCTGTGGCTCTGTGCTTCTATACGAGGAAGGAAAGTTCATCCTCCTTGACACCAACGAGGAATTTGATCCTGAAGATCTGGAAAAAGATTTCTCTGAAAGCCCAGAAGAACCAGAAGACGAATTTGATGACATAGATTACGAAGAATATGATGATTTTTACGGAGAATAGAAATACTTAAATTTTTAAGAATTCTCCAGTCTAAGTATGGAAATTTTGACGATAACTGGAACTAAAAGAAAGGGAAACAGTCTTCTGGCGGCTAAATACATAGCAAAAAGACTTGATGCGGAAATGGATATCCTGAATGTAGCTGATATGAAAATAGAACCATGTAAGGCATGTTATGCATGTCTCTTTGGACAGGAGTGCATGATTGAAGATGATGTCAGCATGTTTTTTAAGAGAATTGAGAATGCTGATGCTGTTCTGTTAATCTCTCCAGTTTACTGGCTGGATTTGACAGGAAAGGTCAAGATGCTTCTTGACAGAATGTTCATGGCTCTACCCTATCTCAGAGATTTCAGAAGCAAGAAGGGTGCGGTTCTCTATCTTTACGGATTTGAGGATCTGAGAGGGTGGGCATCAAACACCTACAACATATTTTTGAGAGTGCTTGGAATCGAGCCTCTTGCTGTTGTTGGAATAAACGCTGCCCTTCCGGGAGAGGTTTTGAAAGAAGGAAATGTTGAAAAGCTCAATATGGTTGCAGATGCAATGAAAAAAGGTCTTAGAGTCAGGCTTGAGGGACAGTGCCCTGTGTGCCTTTCAGAAATCTTCAGACAGGAAAATGGATTGCTGAGGTGTCCGATCTGCAGATCAAAACTTGACATCAACCTCAGTATTGTCGAGAAAGGAGAGGTCATGAAGGATGAGTGGATGGATGAGCACTATGAATGGCTGAGAGGGATGAAAAGACTCTACATTGAACAGAGAGAGGAACTTGCAAGGTTAAGGGATGTATATGGGGTTTGAGAGAGAAATCAGGGAGATATTCGATGATGAGTTTGTCAGAAGAGCTGTAAAATTAAAAATAACAGGAAACATCTTCAATCCTGTATTTTACATACTTTTCACAAGACTTGTAGAGATCTCCAGCATTATAAACGACATTGTCTTGCCCAATAGATTTGAGCTTGAGGAGATGTTCAGGACGAGAAAGGAATTTCTCCAGCTTGATATGAGAACCATCAATGAAACACTCAGACAGGCATGGCTATCTGAGGTAAGAAGGGGAGAGGAGTACAAATTCAGCAAAGGAATAGAGGATCTGATGTACATTGTGTACAGAATGAAAGACATTCAGAGCAGGATCGATGAGGCAATATTCAACCACATAAAAAAATGGGAAAAAGAGGAAATTCTTGAGCTATATTTTGTTCTCGGAAAAGTTCTTCTTGAAATCGAGGAGGAAATCGTTGATATTTCAGTAAAAAAGGTGAGAATGGAGTGGATGAAATGGCTCGCTGAGGAGATTGGTATCAATCCAGAAGTTATCGAAAGGGTTTTCTCTGAAATTTCAGAATCCAGCAATCCTCTTGCCATGATAAGACTGGCAGAAATGGAAGAATTCGAGGAGATTGAAGAGCTTCATGAAACCCTCAAAGAGCTTGACAGGAGTGAGAGAAGATTCATTCTGAGTGGTATGAAAGTCGTTTTCAAGGAGGTTTTCAGGTAAATCACTCCCAAACAGATCCAACCCTTTCTTTAAAGCCTCATTCACAATTAAAAACTGCATGTATTCCGGGATTCTTTCCAGAAGTGGCTTAGCATGCTCTTTCAGAATTATCAGTTTATCGGCATCGCTCTCTGGAACAGCCTTCCCTTTTGCGAGAGAACCAAAAAGGATTATTTTAAAAACTCTATAATCTTTCCACCGTGTTCAGCAACTTTCTTTCTGAGCTCTTATATGAGACTGTCCCTTTTCAGCCATAATATCGTCTTTTTAAAAATTCACATACATTTCAATTATTACATACACGGATGCGTAAAAAAAGAAAGTACAAATCAGACACCAACGTAAACTCTTCTGACCTCCTCAGAGTCCCTTATCTCATCAACCGTTCCACCAAGCATAACCTTTCCATCTCCGAGAACGTAGGCGTAGTCTGAGATTTCCAAGGATGCATACACATTTTGCTCAACAAGTAAAATTGTCAGACCCTCTTCCCTCAGCCTTGTAACTGTCTCAAAGACCTCAGCCACAAGCTTTGGAGCAAGTCCCTGACTTGGCTCATCCATCAGTATGATCTTGGGAGCGGTCATTAAAGCTCTGCCTATCGCAAGCATCTGCTGCTCTCCCCCACTCAATGTTCCTGCTTTCTGCTCCTTTCTTTCTTTCAACTGGGGGAAAAGGTTGTAGACAAGTTCCATTGAATCTTCAATCCTGTCCTCAGCTCTCTTTGTGTAGGCACCAAGTCTCAGATTTTCTTCAACACTCATTGATGGAAACAGATGTCTTCCTTCCATCACAAGTGCGATCCCGATCTCAACTTTGCTGTGGGGTGGCATGTAGGTAACATCTATTTTATCAAACTCCACAACACCCTTCCAAGGTCTGTTGAGCCCAAATATTGCTCTCAGTGTGGTTGTTTTTCCTGCACCGTTTGGACCCAGTATTGTTGTGATTGTCTTTCCTTTTACTTCCAGATCCACTCCCCAGAGAACCTGCATCTCCCCGTACCCTGATTCAAGGTCCTTAACAAAGAGCATTTACACCACCTTCTTCCCGAGGTAGACTTCTATAACCCTTGGATCATTCAATACCTTAGCGGTTTCCCCTTCAATCAGCTTTTTCCCCTGGTGCATCACAACAACCCTTTCTGCGAATTTCGTTATAGCATGCATCAGATGCTCCACCATTGACACAACAGCAACATGTTCCTCTTTTCTGATTTTCTGAAGGGTTTCTATTATCTTCTCAATATCAGATGGATGCATTCCTGCCATAACTTCGTCAAGCAGGAGAATCTTCGGTTTCATGGCAAGAGCTCTTGCAAGCTCCATGAATCTTTTTTCGAGAGGTGTAAGAAGCTTTGCCTCCTTGTTTCTTAAATTGTAGATACCTATGAGCTTCAGATATTCATCAGCCCCCTTCAATGCATCTTCAACATCCATCGATGCCTTGCCGAACATCGCACCAATTGCAACATTCTCTCTGACTGTTGCGGAGCCGAAAGGTCTTGGAATTTGAAATGTTCTTGCAAGTCCGAGGGATGTTCTGGCGTGAGGTGGCATTCTGGTTATATCCTTTCCATCAAAGATTATTCTGCCCTCATCAGGGATGTAAACACCACTTATCAGATTGTAAATGGTGGTCTTACCACTTCCGTTAGGTCCGACAATTCCCAATGCTTCGCCTTCCTCTATTTCAAGATCAACTGAATCTACAGCTACTAACCCTCCAAATCGTTTTGTTACTTTCTCAAGTTTAAGCAGAACCATGACATCACCTCAGATATTCAGATAAGCGCGTATCTCTGGCTTTTTTTCTGAGATAGCCAACAAGACCTTCAGGAAAGGCAACCACTATCGCAATGAGAATCGGAGCTAGTATCAGAAGCTGCAAGCCTGGAAACGTTATTGAAAGATAGTACTTCATCAAACCATATATCAAACCGCCTATCATGGGTCCAAGCAGGGTTCCAGCACCTCCAAGCATCACAATGACTATTGCCTCAACCGTGTAATGGATGTTGAACACATCCTCAGGAAATATGTACGTTAGCTTAAGCGTCCATGCTGTTGCTCCTATAAGCCCTGCAAATCCTGCGCTGGCTATGAAAGCCATTATCTTGTACTTTGTAACATTTATCCCCATAACCTTTGCTGCATCTTCATCCTCTCTTAAGGCGAGAAGGGCATATCCCATTTTTTTGTTCAGTATCGATATTGTTACTATGGCGGCACAGAAACCGATTAGAATGATAAGAACATCGGAGATGAATGTAGATAGTAGATTGGTTGTCTCTCTTCCAAATGTCTTTCTCATGAATCCTGACAGTATCATTCCCTCAGTCCCTCCCCAGAGTCTCACACCTTCAACAAGATATCTAAATCCTTCGTTAACACCTATCGTGGCAATTGCAAAATAAGCACCTCTCAATCTGAGTGCAACTGCTCCAACGGCAAGAGAGAGAAGTACTGACATAACAATAGCTAAAAATATCCCAATCAGAATCGATATCGAACCGAGATGTGCAAAGTTCTGGATTGCAATGCCCATTCCGTAAGCCCCAAGTCCCAGAAATGCCACATATCCAAAATCAACGTACCCTGTAAGCCCAAGAAATATGTTGAAAGCCTGGCCTAAGGCAATGTAAAACATGAAATACGCAACAGGCTGCCACATTCCCTCAACGGTCAATCCAATTGTTATAAGAATCCCGTAAACCATTATCATTGGCAAAAGAGGCTTGTATGCTCTGATATTCACGATTCACTCACCTCCAAGCAGTCCTGTGGGTTTTATCAGCAGGATTATAAGCAGAAAGACAAATGCCACAAATCTTGTCAGGGCGAAGGGCTCAACACCTGGAATCAATCCGAGCAACGTATATGAGCCATTCTCAAATAACCCGAAAAGAAAACCAGCAATAAAAGCCCCCCATGGAGATCCAAGACCTCCAAGAACTGCAATGACAAATGCCCTGAGAGTGTAGTCAGGTCCCATGTAAACGTTTATCCCAACGGGGACGAAGAGGGTTACAAGAACACCGCTAAGCACGGTCAAGCCAATACCTATCGCAAAGCTCAGGGAATATATCCTGCCCACATTTATTCCACAAACCATGGCACCCTCTCTGTCTTCAACAACTGCCCTGATCGCTGTTCCGAGCTTTGTTTTTGTGAACCATATGTAAAGTAACCCAGCAATTGCTGCAGAACACACAAAGGCAAGAAGCTTTGTGTAAGGCACAGTTATCGCCCCAAGATACAGCGTGCCTATATTCCAGCTGAATCCAACATAGTCTGAGCCCCAGACAAACTTTGCAACCTCCTCAATAAATATACCAATCGCAAATGTGGCAAGAAGGGTTGACAGTTCGGGAGCATCAATCAACCTTCTTATTGTTGTGTAAAATATAAGAAGCCCGAGAGCCAGTCCAAAAATCAGGGCAATAGGAATGGACAGGATGGGAATGACAGAATAGAGTGAGAACATCCAGAATGCGGTAAATGCCCCGAGCATAATAAATGCCCCATGTCCAACATTAACAATTCTCAAAACACCAAAAATCAAACTTAATCCCATGGTCGCAACACCATAAACACTCCCAAGCAGTGCCCCGTAGAATAGATTAGATACTAAGTGTTCAGCAACAACCATCTCTCCACCTCAAAAAATTAAAAAATTTAATGTTTGGCAAGTTTGCCCTGCTCCTTATCCTCCCATGTCGGGATAGGATAATATGGCTCTGTATTTGCAGCAGCTTCAGGCCAGATTATCCTCTTTGTTCCTCCCTGCCACTGTATTATGACCATTTCATGTCCAATCTGCTTTCCTGTTTCTGGATCAATCTTCCAGACACCATAGAGGGTCATGAATTCGATACCATTCATTGTCTCTCTAACTTTTTCAGGATCTAAGCTCTGAGCCTTTTCAATTGCATAGGCATATGACAGAACTGCTGCTGCACCCTCAGCAGCATGGTAGCTTGGCTTTTCATCTGACCCTGAGATCTCCTTGAACAGCACCAGGAATTCATCCTGCGTCGGTCCGAAGTAATCCATTCCGAGCTTCTTGGCAGGTTCTGGACCATAAGTGACACCAACCTCCCACTGGGCTGGAGCACAGATTCCTTCAGCTTTTGTTCCAAGAGCATCATAGTACTTGGGTAAAGCGGGAGCCACAAGAATCGATATTGCCTTCACATTTATCTTCAGCTCTGCAAGCTGCTGTGTGAGAAGCTGTCCGTCTGCGAAGTGTCCTCCTCCGATGATTATATCAGGATTTGTTGCTTTGAGTTCATTCAGTATTGGAGATAAATCCTGGACATCTTTTGGATAGGTTTTGTCAAAGATAACCTCAAATCCGTTTGCTTCTGCATACTCCCTCGCTGCGTTGAAAACAGCTCTTGAAAATTCAGTATCCTTGTAGATCATGGCTACCCTTTTTGCATCTGGGTCTACTTTCTTGATCATATCGAGGAATCCAGTCTGGTACTTGCTTGCTGGACTCAGTGTCTGAACAACATAATAATAACCCTGCTCGAATATGTAATCGCTGGCTCCTCCATGACTGTTCATAAGAACCCCATACTTCTCGGCTATTGGTGCTGCGGCAAGCGTTAATCCAGAACTGTAAGGAGCTAACATGAACTTAACGCCATCCTGGACAGCAAGTCTTTCAACCAGGCTCTGAACAGATTCTTTCTTGGATTCATCATCATAATACTTTATCTCAACCTTGTAAACCTTGTCACCAACCTTGATACCACCGTAAACATCATTTATCCATTTGGCTGCGACCTGCATACCCCACAAAGACATCTGACCTTCTTTGGAGTATTTTCCTGTCAAACTTATTGGAGCCCCGAAGTAAAGAGTTTCTGCTTCCACTTTTTCTTCTGTTTTTGGTGTTGGTGTTGCTTCAGGTTTTTTTTCCTGCTGAGCACATCCTGTCAGTATAACTGACAAGACAATCAGTCCAATTACCAGAAGTTTCCATTTGCCCCTCACTGGCACCACCTCACATTTATTGTGATTAATCATACAAATAGTTAAAAGTTTATCGGTTTGACTCAAAGGGAAAGAGAATAAATAAAGACATCAAAATTCAGTGGAGCTATTTCAGCTTTTCAGAGGTTTTTTATAAGTTCAGGTATGATTTCGTAAAGATCACCCAAAACAAAGTAATCTGAATGCTCCTTCATTGGAGCGTTTTCATCTGCATTTATTGCTATAACTGTTTTTGAGTTTATTATGCCCACTGCATGCTGTATCTGACCTGAAACCCCTACGGAGATCAGAAGTTTTGGGGATACCTTCTCTCCGGAAAGTCCAATCATCCTTTCCTCAGGCAGCCACCTGTAATCATGACTCAGTGGTCTAGTACATCCTATCTCAGCATTAAGTTTGTGTGCAAGCTCTTTTACAAGTTCAAGATCCTCTTTTTTCCTCAATCCACGTCCAACACATATTATGACGTTTGCCTCTTTTAATCCAACAGCCTCTCTCTTTTTCTCTTCCCTTGAAACAGTTCGAATCTGAGAAAACTCCGGAATCTCAAACTCCTGAACATTTATCTGAAAGTTCTGCTCTGCAGGTTCAATTGCATCAGCCACAACTGCTATGACAGCAGGAAGAGATGTTCTGAGTTTTGCAACTGTTTTTCCACCCAGGGAATACCTGCTGACTGTAATTGATGAATCCTCAATCTCCAAGCTCAGACACTCTGTTATGCAGGGTATGTTTTTTCTCTGTGCAAATCGTGCAGAAACTTCCTTCCCAAGTTTGGTTGATGAGAAAACGATTATATTCGGATTTACAGTCTCACTCAGCTTTTCCATGGCTACAGTAACTGAAGCGTAGTCGAAATTTGGTTTTGCCAGATAGAGGTAATCAGCCTTTGCCTCAGCAAAAGAGAGAGCATGAACTTCAAATCCCAGTTCCTTCAGTTTGAATGAGATTCTGGTAAGATGATCTGATTTTTCTGCAAAAACGAGAGCTTTCATCATGCCTCCCTCCTTATTAATTCTGCCAGCTTCTTTACGATCTCTCCGGCATCTCCCTCAATAACCTCCTGTCTCCTGTCTATTTCAGGGGCAAGATTCTCAATAACCTCATAGCTTCTGGTAGTTCCCACCCCGAGATCTTTAACCGAAAGGCTTTCAACTGGCTTTTTTGAGGCTTTAAGTATATCCTTCAGAGCAGGAATTCTGGGCTCATTTATCTCATTTGTCACGCTTACAACACACGGCAGACCTGATTCAGCAATTTCAATGTAGTCATCCATGTCCCTCAAACATACTATCTTCCCGTCTGATACCTCCCTTATCTCACTGACAAATGTTATCTGTGGAAGGCTGAGAATTTCAGCTATTCTCGATGCGATCTGACCTGAATAATCATCAGATGATGCATCACCAAGCAAAACCAGATCGTAACTATCCTTTTCTATCAGCCTTGAGAGAACCAGAGCAGCACTTTCAGGAGTTGATTCTGTAAAGTCTGTAACAATCACAGCCTTATCTGCACCCATAGCGAGTGCTTCCTTTATTGTTTTCTTCAGATCTGGAAAGCCTGCAGAGATGGCAACTACCTCCCCACCGAGCTTTTCCTTTATCTTCATAGCCTCTTCAAGAGCATTTTTGCTGAGATCATCAAGCTTCTTTGGCACATCAAGAATCGGTTCTCTCGTTTCTTTAACAATTTTTATCTGTTCAAGATTGTAAATCTCCTTAACACAGACTGCAATCTTCATGAAACTCACCAAAAAAGGAAAAAATTATTTCAGATATTCTTTTCCGATGACGTCTCTTGCAATTATCAGCCTCATTATGTTCTGGGCTCCTTCAGCACCTATGACATAGCTGAATGGACCGAGCCATGCTCTGAAAATGGGTGCCTCCTTGGTGTAAGCGTAAGCCCCATACCACTTCATGACCTCCTCAGCCAGATCGACACACGTTTCAGGCCCGTAATTCTTCGCCAAAGCAACAGGCACGTTCAGATCAAGAGGTTTGTAGGATGGATCTTTCTCAATGTAGATCTTGTCTGCAAGCCTTGATGCTCTGTAAACAAAGTATCTCGATGCCTCCCATCTGGCATAGAGGTCTGCGAACTTGAAGCTCACTCCCTGGAATGATGAGATGTTCCTTCCAAACAGCTTCCTTGTTCTGAACCACTCAACAGCCTGCTCAAGTAGCCATTTTGAAGCACCAATTGTAGCTGCTGCAACAACAATCCTTGCAAGATTGAAACCCTCCATCACATGGTAGAAACCCCTGTTCTCCTCACCAATAAGATACTTGCTTTCAACCTCAAAGTCTGTGAGCTTGAATCCCCCAGTAGTTAAGCCGTGTCTTCCAATATCCTCATAAATTGTTGGTTCCCATCCATCTGCAAGCTTGCCATTCTTTCTTGCCAGAAGGGCAAAAGCTGACAGCCCTTTATGTCCTTCTCCACCTGTTCTTGCTAAGGTGAACCAACCTCCACCCCATTCAAGTTTCTGCACTTCTCCAACTCCACTTATGAATGTCTTTTCTCCATTGACAACATAAACATCTCCCTTCTTCTCTGCTTTTGTTTTCAATCCTGCAACATCAGAGCCTCCCTGAGGCTCGGTTGAGGCTATCCCAAAGAATGCTCTTCCTTTTGCAACTTCAGGTATAATCTCCTGACAGGATTCTTCTGTTCCAAATAGCTCAAGAGCAAAGGGCCATCCTGTGTTAAGCAGTGCATAAACTGCAAGGGCAACAGATGGGTCTGCATATGCTATTTCCTCCATGGCAATTGTTGCCATCGTATAGCTACCTCCCTGTCCTCCATACTCCTCACTGCATGGAATGCAGAACAACCCCTGATCCGCCATCTTCTTTATTATGTCAACTGGCATGTCCATCGGATTCTGCTCAGACCTCTTATCCACCTCAACCCAGTTTGGAGCTATGTACCTCTGGCAGAACTCCCTTACGCTTTCTCTGAAGAGCTCTTCCTCCTCAGAAAAGGTCAAAACCGTATTTTTCGGAAAATCTATCACACTCATACTATCACCTCACCCAAACTGATAATGAACCCCAAAACCACCTCTGGGGTACGCCCATTCAAGATCTTCGGGACAGGCAATCCTGCATGTCCCGCATTCAAGACAACCTTCATGGTTGAAATATATTTTCCCCTCCTCTTCTCTGTAAAGTTTTGCAGGGCAAACGTAAAGACAGATCCTGAGGTTGCAGTTGTCACATTTTTCATCTTTTAGTTTTATGTGGGGCTCGGAATCAACTGTGAAGCTAACAAGCCCAAGCCTGTTTTCAATGCTTTCCATATCACAACCCCCTGAAAGCTGACAGAAAGTCCATAGCCATTCTCAGCTTTTTGCCTTTTGTTTTCTCCATAATCACATCATAAAGCCTGTTTGATTCTTTCCTGACATCAAAGATTCCCTCCATAATCCCCACCATCATTTTTGTGTAATCATCAAAAAATCTGGTGTTTTCAAGCACATCCAGTGCTTTTCTAAATCTTTCAAGCTCTTTCATGATGAAAGATTCCCTGATCTTTGTTTCGTAAATATGTCCTGCAGAGTTCACGTCTCCCCTATCCATTGCCTCTTTTATGCTGTCAGCGGCGAGAATTCCAGAGTAGAAAGCAAAATCAACCCCTCTGATTGTGAAGCCCCTGTTCATAACAAATCCTGCTGTATCACCAGTGATTATAATGCTGTTTTTGTGTAATGTATCCGGCACCCCTTTAATTCCAGCCTCAGGCACGAGATGGGCAGAGTATTCAATCATGCTCCCTCCCTTTAAAAAGGCTGTAACATCCCTGTGAGCTCTGAATTTTTCCGCAATGTCATACACCTCTATTCTGTTTTTCATTGCAGAGTCAACTCTCACAACAACTCCAACAGAAACAGTGTCTCTGTTTGTGTAGATAAAGCCTCCTCCATGTGTAAAAATAGGATATCCGACAAACAGATTTGCAACCCCTTCCTCACTGTTCAAATCAAATCTGCTGTTTATCTCACTCTCTGAAAACTTGAAAACCTCCTTTACACCTACGGCAATCTCTTCAGGCTTCCAGTCATCTCTTATGCCCAGTTTCATAGAAAGTACTGGATTTACTCCTTCTGCAATAACCACGGCATCGCATTCTATTTCCTCTCCATCTGCAACTACCTTTGTTGGGTTTAGCTTCACATCCTCAACCTTTATCCCCGAGACAACCAGAGCACCTGCATCCTCAGCCTTTTCTGCAAGCCACCTGTTGAATTTTGTAAGAACTGCAATGAAGCTGCATGTCCTGTCCGAGGAATACTCAATGCTCACACTCTCCCTCTCATCCAGAAAAGTCAGTCTCTCTTTCTTAACCCATCTTTCTACTGGGGCGTCCTTGAATCCCTTCACATACTCTTCAAAAACCCATGTGTATATTCTTCCACCATAAACGCTCTTTTCACCAACATTCTCTCCCCTCTCAATAAGAAGCACACTGAGTCCATTCTCTGCCATTCTGTAGGCTGCTCCAAGTCCTGCAGCCCCACCACCAATGACTACAGCATCAAAGCGATCCATGGTACCACTAAGAGTAACTGATTGCTACATTTTAATATATTTTTCGATATTCTCTTACCAATGTAATGTTAGAAGGCAAAAATATTTTACAATGGTATGCAAGATGCAAAAATGTACTGTACAGCTTTCGACATTGCAATTGACTACTCCAAAACAATCTTACTTCGTTCATTTCTTATTTCAATCGCCCTAAAAGATTTAAAAACGAGAATGAAATATAATAAGATGAATGTGTGACAAAAAATGAAAGAACCACTTGATGAGATAAAAAATTATTGGAAAATATATTCTTGAAGAGGTTGTAACAGTATGAAAAGGACATACAAAGATTATATACTGGATATCTTGTCATCTATCCAGGAAATCAAAGAATTTGTTGAGGGCATGGACTTTGAAGAGTTCGTAAAGGATAGAAAAACTGTAAATGCTGTTATTAGAAGTCTGTGAGTCATGGGTGAGGCTGTGAAGAAAATTCCTTCAGAAATCAGAGACAAGTATTCAGAAATTCCATGGAAATACATTGTAGCATGAGAGATAAGCTGATTTATGAATATCACGGCGTTAATTTAGAAATTGTATGGGAGATTATAGAAAATGAAATTTCACCTCTTAAAGTCAAATTTGAAAAAATATTGGAGGAGCTAAAGGAATGGAGTTAAAATGCGACGGCAAGCACTCTGAGGTGCTTCATAACGAGAGATGGAATTTGTCTACCATAACATTATTAAACCAATTTATAATGGCAGAGCTAACACTATCTGGAGGTGGATGGATATTCTGGTTGAGGTGAGGTTCCACGGTAGAGGTGGACAGGGTGCTGTTACAGCAGCAGATTTACTTGCCGTCGCTGGATTCAAAGATGGTTATCACACACTCTCATTCCCGATGTTTGGAGCAGAAAAGAGAGGTACACCAGTTGTTTCATTTCTTAGAGTTTCTGATGAGCCCATAGTTATAAGGGATGAGGTCAAAACTCCTGACTACGTGGTTGTTATGGATCCATCGCTGATTGATGTTGTTGACGTGCTTGCAGGTTTAAAGGAGAACGGGATGCTGATAGCAAACTACCCCACGGGAAGTGAAGATTTAAAAAGAAAGCTAAAAACCGATAAGGAGGTTCATGCGATAAATGCAACGAAGATGGCAACAGAAATTCTTGGAAGACCAATAACCAACACCGCAATGGTCGGAGCACTTGTTGGTGCGACAGACATGATCAGGATTGAAAGTGTGGAGGAGGCGATTATGGAATTTTTTGAAAATAAGGAAATAGCTGAAAAAAATGTCAAGCTTGTGATGCAGGCTTATAATTATATGAGGGAGGTGTGTGGATGGCAAAAATGAAACTATACATAGGTGCAAGCAGTCCGGCAATGTCATCTGAAATGAAGACAGGAGACTGGGGGACTGAACTTGCCTACATCGACAAGGAAAAATGCATTGCATGCGGGCAGTGCATAACCTTCTGTCCTGAGCCTGCAACAAGCATGGTGGAGGAAGAGGACAAGAAGTATGCCGTTGTCAATCACGATTACTGCAAGGGATGCTGGATATGCTACACGGTCTGCCCCGTTGATGCAATCGAGATGAGGACAAAGGACATTTACAAGGTAGAGGTGTGCTGATATGAGGAAGGTTGTTAGGGGATTTTATGCAATTGCTGAAGCTGTGAGACTTTCAAGACCAAACGTCATAGCTGCATATCCCATAACTCCTCAAACCGAAATTGTTGAAAATCTGGCTGAGATGTATGCAAATGGTGAGCTTGGAGATGTTGAATATGTTACAGCAGAATCCGAATTTGGTGCAGCATCAATGGTTCTCGGCGCATCTGCTGCTGGAGCAAGAGCATTCACAGCCACAAGCTCACAGGGATTGTTGCTGATGAGTGAGGTGCTTTACAATGCTGCAGGAATGAGACTGCCCATAGTTCTTGTCATTGCAAACAGATCTGTTTCTGCTCCCCTCAGCATATGGAACGACATTCAGGATAGCATTTCCATAAGGGATGCCGGTATTATTCAGCTCTATGTTGAAAGCAACCAGGAAGCACATGACATGATCCCTCTCGCATTCAAGGTGGCCGAAAATAAAGATGTTCTTCTACCATTCATGGTGTGCGTTGATGGATTCAAGCTCACTCATGCCTACGAACCAGTTGATCTACTTGATCAGGAGACTGTCGACAGATTCCTTCCTCCATACGAGCCTGTGGTCAAGCTTGATGTAAACAATCCTGTTGCAATGGGTTGCTACGCTCCACCCCCGTACTACATGGAGTTCAGAATTGCAATGGAATATGCGATGGAAAGAGCAACAAAGGTGATGCTCCAGGAGTTCAAGAAATGGTACAAGCTTACAGAAAGAGACTGGGGTGGGCATGTTGTTGCTGAAAATTGCGATGATGCTGAGGTTGTTGTGGTTGCGATGGGATCTATTGTCGCCCTTGTGAGGGAGGTTGTCAAAAGATTGAGACATGATGGTAAAAAGGTTGGATTGCTTAAGATAAGAACCTACAGACCGTTCCCGTCAAAAGAAATCAGAAAAGCTCTTAAAAATGCAGATAAGGTCATAGTGATAGAAAGAGCCCTTTCCATAGGAGCAGAGCCTCCAGTTACGGCAGATGTCAAATCAGCCCTTTTTGGTCTCAATGTGGAAGTTTACCCAGTTGTGATGGGACTCGGAGGCAGGGACATTCCAAGAGAACTGGTCGAAAAAGTCATTGAAGATGTCATGAAAGGAAAGACAAAGCCAGAAAAGAGATACGAAGGTCTGAATGAATTTGAAGAGGTGATACCATGAACTGTTTCGGTCCAGGGCATGGAGCATGCCCCGGATGCGGGTTTCCGATAGCGATAAGAGGGGCAATTGAGGTTCTCGACGGCAGAGTTATTGCGGTGAACTCAACGGGATGCCTTGAGATAGTCAGCTCGATGTATGGCAGAAACACCTGGGGTGTGCCTTACATACACTCACTCTTTGAGAATGCCGGAGCTGTTGCTGCTGGAATTGAAACAGCCTTAAGAGCAATGAAAAGAGATGAGGAGGCTCATGTTGTTGTTTTTGCCGGAGATGGTGCAACATTCGACATAGGCATTGGAACACTTTCCGGGATGATGGACAGAGATCATAATGTGCTCTACATATGCTACGACAACGAAGCATATCAGAACACAGGAAATCAGCAGAGTATGGCAACTCCTCCTGGTGCAAACACAACCACAACACCTGTCGGAAAGCTCAAGCCCGGAAAAACAGGAAGAAAGAAAGATATGGTTGAGATTGCAGTTGCTCATGGTGTGCCATATGCAGCATCAGCAAGCATAGCCTATCCAAAAGATTTTCAGAGGAAAGTGAAAAGAGCTGCAGAATTTGAAGGATCAAAATACATTCAGGTCCACGCTCCATGCGTTACAGGGTGGGGCATAGATGGAAAATTGACGGTGGAGGTTTCAAAGCTTGCAGTTGAAACCGGACTTTATCCCCTCGTTGAGTACGAGTATGGAAAGCTTGTCAAGGTTAAAAAGCTGAAGCAGAGGAAACCTGTGGAAGAATATCTTAAGATTCAGAGAAGATTCAGACACCTCTTCAAGCATGAGATGGGTAAGGAGATACTGGAACAGCTCCAGAAAATTGCCGATGAGAACGCTGAAAAATACGGGCTCGATGCCTGATTTTCAATTTTTATGAAAGCCTCAGAGGCTCTCGAGATATCCAGAAAGATTGCAGAGGATGTTGAAAGAGCAGTAAACAGGATTGCCGGTAGCATAGAGGCAGGAATGACTGTTGCCATGGGAAAAGATGGAACACCAACAAAAAAAATTGATCGCATCGCAGAGGATATAGCCCTTGAAATTCTAAGGGAATATGATCTGAAGGTGATAACTGAAGAGTCCGGTGTTGTTGGGGATGGAGAGATAACTGTAGCTCTGGACCCACTTGATGGCACATTTAATGCTGCAAGAGGAATACCTTTTTACTCCATTGCTATGTGTTTCTCATCAGGGGAGACACTTGATAGCACATTTTTTGCTTACGTACGAAATCTTGCATCTGGAGTTGAGTACCATTCCAGCAGGAAATCATACAGAAATGGCGAGAGGATAAGAGTAAATGAAACAGATAACATAAACTGCAATGCCATAATGTACTATCCAGCCAGAAGATACCCGTTCAGAAGGATGAGGATATTTGGAAGTTCAGCCTTGGAAATATGCATGGTCGCTGATGGAACTTTTGACTGCTTTGTGGACATAAGAAAGGATGGCGATGGCAGGGGATTTCTCAGGGTTTTTGATATCTCAGCATCTCTTTACATAGCCAGAAATGCTGGAGCTGCGATAAGCAGTCTTGATGGAGACGATATATGGAAAAAGAGATTCACAATGAATGAAAGGTTCAGAATTGTTGTTTCTGGAAATGGGATTCATCAGAAGTTGCTGGATGTAGTATGAAGGTCGCAATAGTTCATAAACTTAACTCGGAGAGAATAGCTTCTGATGTGAGAGATTTCCTCAGACAGCATGGGATTGAATCAGAAATGTACAGGTATCCATCAGTGCTTCTTGAGGAATTCGATGCCATAATTACTGTTGGAGGTGATGGTACAGTTCTGAAATCAATACACCATCTGAAATCTCCTCCTCCT
>JALURI010000257.1 GCA_027016965.1 Geoglobus sp. | reverse complement strand
CGATGGGGTTGAAATTTCAGATGGACCATGATGGGTTGCCTCCATTGTGAATTCAAAATCTGTATCAGCCAGTTTCCTGTAAACTGCCAGCGAGAAATTCTTCATTGTTGCTGGAGATGGTTTTGCAAGGCTGTAAGGTTTTCCACCATAGTCAGCCCTTCCAGCGTTTCCCGTGCAGTGGGTGGTTATTATCTTTCTGCCATCCTTGCTTGAGTGTCTTGAGGCAAAGAGAATCTCGTCAAAATCCAGATGTCTCTTCAATTTCTCATCGAGATGATCGGCATATATCAATCTCTCATTAACATCAGCAATTGAAACGTCATTGCCAATGTAAAAATCATAATCACCTATTTTCTCTTTTTCAAAGTCTTCCAGCGACATCAGGGCATCCTTTATGTTCTGGCTTGCAACATCGGCCTTACTGCACACAATGAGCTTCATGAAGGAGGCTCTGACTTTCTGCTCAAAAGTCATTCGGGAGAAAGGTTTAACTTTTCTGAATTAACTGGCAGGCATGCCAAAAGAGAGGCCGGATGTTGATGATTATTTTATGGAAATTGCCAGAGTTGTTGCCAAACGTTCAACCTGCCTGAGACAGAATGTTGGTGCTGTTATTGTGAAGGATAAGAGAATACTCTCCACAGGTTACAATGGTGCCCCCATGGGATTGCCACACTGTCTCGACATTGGCTGTCTGAGAGAACAGCTTAATGTCCCTTCAGGTGAGAGACATGAGCTTTGCAGGGCGGTTCACGCAGAGCAGAATGCGATAATTCAGGCTGCATATCATGGAGTGAGCATAAAGGGTGCAACTCTCTACACAACTCACCAGCCCTGCATAATGTGCGCCAAGATGATAATAAATGCCGGCATAAAAAAGGTGGTTTATGGAAGCGAGTACGCTGACAACAGAGGTCTTGAATTTTTGAAAGAAGCAAACATAGAGGTTGTATTTCACGGGACATGAGGAAGATTAATATACTATTTTGATGATTAAATGTGGGGATAAAAATGGCGCTAAGAAAATTAAAATATGAGGCTGAAATTGCCCTGAGGCACTTTCAGATATTTAAGGCTGTAAAGAAGAATCAGCCCATAGGTATTTTCAAGTTATCTGAAGTTCTTAACATGCCGAAACATAAAGTTCGTTATTCTCTCAGGGTTCTTGAGCATGCAGGCGTTATAGAGCCATCCCAGCATGGAGCAGTAATCCATGAGGGAGCTGAGGAGAAAATTGAGAACATGAAAAAAGATCTTGAAGAGATTAAAAATTACATCGAAGAGATTCAGAAAATTGCTGAAAGTCTTTAAACGACTTCTGCAAATCCGTATTTCCTCAGAACCTTCGTGATTCTTATTTTCACAACATCATCCACTTTAACGCCCGGAACAAACACAACATAGCCATCAATTCTGGCTATTCCATCTCCACCGCTTCCAATTCCCTCAATTCTTACTTCTCTTTCCTCGCCAACATTCACAGGCGGTCTTCTATCGAATTCCATTTCAAACACCTACTTTCCAATTTCCTCAAGCTCTGAAAGAGAGTATATAAACTTTTCGGGAAAATTATTGAAAAACATTTCCAACTACTCTGTATTTGCAGTGATTGATGCTCGGTACTCTTTGTACTTCTTTTTTGCCTCCTTTGCCCTCTCATCAAGTCCAAGTTTCTCATAAGCCTCCGCAACATGTCTGTACCATGCAGGATCCTCTTCAGCTTCACTCTCACAGTATCTGGCAAAATTCACCCAGGCTCCCTTTGCAAGCTCATCCTCACCGAGTTTCTCATAAAGTTTTGCCACATCCTCCCAGAAAACACCCTCTTCTTCAGCTTCCTTCCTGTAGTACTCTAAAGCCTTTTTCAATGCCTCTTTCATCTTTTTTTCATCTTCAATCTGCTCGTAAATCTCTGCAACGTCCTCCCAGAACCATGGTTCATCTTTTGCATAATTTTCAAGGCATTCAGCAGCTTTTCTCATATCTCCAGCTTTTTTGTAAAACTCATAGGCTTCCTTCCAGTAATAAATGTCATTCTGCCTTTCAGCAAGCATTTCATATATTTCAGCAGCCTCTCTGTATTTTTCAGCTTTTTCGTAAGTCCAGGCAGCACTTTCAAGCATTTCAGCCTTTATGTAAGATTCAGCAGCCCTAACATAGTCTTTCCTCTTCTCAAACTTTCTTCCTGCTGCTCTGAAATTCCCCTTATTCATCAGAGATTCAGGACTTGAAAATCTCTCAGCAATGCTCAGGTCAGGTTCGGATATGTACCAGATAAAAATCACAAAAGCCAGAACAAAAATTGTCATTACGAAGACGATTCCAGATGGATTCCATGCATAAACACTGTAGAGACCGTAAGCGGATAATAGAAACACAATGAGAGAAGCCATAAAGAACCTGTAGGATTTTGCATAGGCTGTTATCGCAGAGAACATTCCAGACATAAGCAAAGTTCCAACAAAAATCAGCCCAAAGATCAGTTTCAGCAGAGTTGTGATATTGTAAAAGTAAACTATTGCTCCAGCAAAGGCCAGAAGTGTAATGAAAAACACCACAATTGCGGCAGTAACCCGGTCCATGAATTGAAAAGACATTCAGTGGTAAAAAAAATTTCTGTTTTGTCAATCTCGGAAAACTCTTCGAGTAGATGGACAACAATGTTCCAATGGTTCACCCTGGACTCAGAGATTACATCACTGCACACAACACAGGCAGTCTGGACGTTCAGAGTTGTAACGGAAAAACTACCCTCTAAAATCTATCACCAGTACATGGAGAAGTGGGGGTTGATCTCATACCTGAAATCGTAAAACTAAACAGTCTTGTAGAACAGATTGTTTCATAACCTTTCGTAAATCTTTTCTCTATTTTTTGACACCCTTATCTCGTTTCCCCTTGCAGAATAGATCACTCTGAACTCCCCGACTCTGATTCTGTAAGTGTTATCTCTTCCTTTAACCTTTTTGTAAGGAACTGAAAATGGGTTCTCTTTTAATGCTCTAAGTTTTTCAGTGATTCTTTCTATGTTAGTTTTATCAAGAGAGTCAAGAAACTTCCTTGTCTGTCTGCTGAGAAAAATTTCAAACATCATTCCGAATACGAAATGATGAAAGAAAGGGACAAAGAGAGTTCTTGGATACGACAATTAGAGAGAAAATCGAATTCAATAATCGGGAGGAACTTGTTGACTCGCTCCTTGGGGATGTTGGAAAGAACAGAATTTTAGTCAAGTTTAAGATTTTCAAGGAGACTGAAAAGACAGATCTTGTCAAGTTTGAGGGCTATGGTAACATTTACCGCCTGAGAGTTGGAAACTACAGGGTCAAGATTTTCATTGATGGGAGGAATATGTGGTTTTTGATTTGAAAAAAGGGAGAAGGATTGCAGGCGAATCTGGGCTGAATTATGTTTTTTGGGCAAAAGTCACATATTTTATACACATAAAATTATCTCATGACACGTCCAAACCTCAACAAAACCCGTGTAAGCCTAACCGCAAGTAAGGATGTCTTGGAAGCTTCAAGGGAATACATTCCTAATCTGTTTCAGTTTCTTGAAGACAGGATAGTGGGGTTTTTGAGATGGATAAATCATCCCGTATCAGAGAATTCTGGATGGGTCCGCCCGGATTCGAACCGGGGACCTTCGCCTCGTCAAGGCGACGTCATAACCGCTAGACCACGGACCCTCTGCACTCCCAAAAACAATCAGATTAATAAAAATTTTGGTTAGGGCTGATTACCTGAGATAATCTTTGATTCCAAGTCTCCCCATGAGTGTTTTTGAGACAATATACTCGTCCTCGGTTTCTCTTCTTGTTCCGACAATGAGGTAGTACCTGTTACCGATTTTCTCAACCTGTCCCTTTGCCTCCAGAATCTCCCCAGCAAATACCTGTCCAGCGTAGGTGTGAGTGAAGCTGAGAACTGCATCTATTTTTTCATGTTCCACAGGGTAATATGCCGGATAATCGAAGATATCCCTGTCATCTTTCAGCATTGTAACTATTCTTTCCTTGCCCATTTTTATTCCGGGATTTTCAGGAATGCTCTTTTCAATTTCACTGTATCCTCTGACATAAAGAAGGTCAAAATAGGTGCTTCCAATGAATGCTCTGTGGAATTTTCGTCTTTCATGGATGATAAAGGCATCGTAGCTTAGGGGTGGTCTTCTTTTTTTGTATATAAATTCCCATGTACTCTGATCAGGTTCCTCAATTTTACCTCTCATCATCTCTTTTTTTATCATCTCCCTTGCTCGGAACCAGTCTCTGCCGTAAATGATAAAATCCACGTCACTCTCATCTTCTCTCAGTCCAATAAGCCTCGATCCTGTGACACCCATGTTTTTTCTGGGAATTCTCCTGAAAAAATTCACAATTTTTCTCGTCTCATCATCCATGATTGCATCCAGTCTCTCTTCGGGCTTGAAAATCTCACTTATGTGTTCGTATGGCACTCTGAATACTCCCTCGTTTTCCCTGAAATAGTCTCTCCCAATCTTCAAGGCCTCATCGTGTGTCAGTTTTCTATATTCCCTGCCATCTCTGAATCTACCCCCCATTCCGGGGGCATATCTCAGGAAACATTTAACTGCGCCCTCATTCCTGTATCCAACAACGGAAAAAAACAGATCTCCAACTCTGATAAAATCCCTAAGTCTGATGGGTTTATCTGATAAATCTGGCATATATCCTTTTTATCTCCTTTGCTTTTGCACTTCTACCATTTTTTTTAAGCAAACCGCCATTGATCAGTTTTATTCTTGTAATTCTGTAATTTCTACCTTCAACAGGAAGTATCTCCCCTACACTGAACTCAGCCTCGCCAGAAGTGAATATTTCATACGGTGTTGTCACAGATCCTTTGTGAAGACTTATCCTGACTTTGACCTCTCCAACATCCCTGAGCCATAATGTTTTAACATCCTCTGCTGAGGCGATTTCAACTCTTTTTCCATTTTCAAGTTCTATTGAAGTGATTTCCCCAATTCTGTATCCGATGTCTGTTTCAACAACGATTTCCTGACCTTTTTGAATAATTTCAGATCTTGGGAGATCAACCTTTCCTTTTTCAGATATATCATCCATGCTGATGATTGCTCTGATTTCCACTTTCTTTACCGGGGTTACTTCAATGACAGAACCGCAGTTCTCGCATCTGAACAGATTCTTAGATGGAGTGATTTGCTCATGGACGACCTCCTCTTTGCAGGAATCACAGTAGATTTCTATTTTCATTTTTACAGCTCATCCATGAGGGAATTCATCTCTTCAGCCTTTGACTTTATTGCCTCAAGAGCTCTTTTTGCAACATCTCTGACATTCATCTGCCCCACTGATTCTACCTTGAAATGAAAGTCATCTGTTTCAGAAATCTCAATTGCATTTTCGTCGCAAACCTTCAGACAATCCCTGCAGAGGATGCAGCTGAACTCGTCTCTCACTGTAACAGTGCCATTTTCAACTGAAAAAACATTCTTTGGGCAGATTTCGATACATTTCAGACATGATGAACATGAACTTTTTATTCTCACACTTGCAAGCATCCTGTACACGCAAACAGAAACGGGCTGAAACTTTGCATGTTCTCGACCAAAGCCAAGTCTTGCAACGGCTTCAACCATTATCTGCTGACCCTGATAGAGTTCGATTATGGGTATGTTGTCAAAAACAGGTCTTGTTTCCGGGTCATCTGAAACAAAGTCTCCCGAATAAACTGTTCTTGGCCCCTCAACATTCAGTCTTAAAGATATCTGACAGCTGGGACAGCCTTCTCCACCACAAACACACTCATCCTGGAGATTGAACTTATCCAGATCTGTTATAAGGGGGATTAGCCCGATTCTGTGGGCAAGAACCTCATCGTAAAGGAACGATGAATTCATGTAAAAATCAACGTAATCTACTGCAAGAACAGGGACATGACTTTTCATTGCCCTCCTCCATGCATTGGCGAAAGCTGGATTTGAGTTTTTCAGTATAAATTCTCCATAAAGCCCGTCATTTTTTAGTATTTCAACCTTCATAATCTCTCACCAGAAAAAAACAAAACTTAAAGTTTTAAACTCTTCTTCCCCTCTTTCCACCCCTGGGTCTGGTGCCATCGTGTGGTATTGGTGTAACATCTTCAATTCTTCCAATCTTAAGACCTGCTCTTGCAAGTGCTCTGATTGTTGCCTGAGCACCTGGTCCGGGAGTTGTATGTTTGTTTCCTCCCGGAGCTCTGACCTTGATATGTACTCCCTCAATGCCCTTCTCCTTTGCAACCTCTGCAACTCTCAACGCTGCCTGCATAGCTGTATATGGATTCCCCTCATCTCTTCCAGCTTTAACGACCATTCCTCCACTTATTCTTGCAATCGTTTCACGTCCTGTTATGTCTGTTATTGTTATTATCGTATTGTTGTAGGATGAATAGATGTGAGCAATTCCCCAAACATTTCTTTTTTTCTTTTCAGCCATATTATCCCTCCACTACCTGTTTAGAAAATGATGAACTGCTGTAATATCCTATTTTGCTTTCAAATTCCTTCTCAACAATAAAGCTTGGCGAGGTTACCCTCCTTCCATCAACTGCTATGTGACCATGGACTATCATCTGTCTCGCCTGTTTTATTGTCTTTGCAAGACCCTGCCTGTAAACAATGGTCTGAAGTCTCCTTTCAAGAAAATCTTCAACTGTCAGATTTAGAATGTCGTCGAGAGTTGAGTTTTCAGGAAGTATTCCCATTCTGGTGAGCTTTTTTATGACCTGCTGGGCTTTTGCCTTTGCAAGCTCACCCTCTCTACCCGGAAAATTGACTTTTGCCAGTAGGTCTCTTGCAACCCTTCTGTATTTTCTGAGCAAATTCTGGAATCTCCAGAGCTCTCGTTTGTTCCTCAAACCGTATTTGATCACAAGTGGAGTTTCTTTTTCAAGCCTAACTCTGTCCCATGGCTTGGTTGGAGTTGTGTATTTTTTCTTTGGCTTTTTTGGATCACCCATTCACTTCACCTCACTTCTTTCTTCTGATGACACCGACAGTTGCACCCTTTCTTCCAGTTGATCTTGTCCTCTGACCCCTTGCCTTGTAACCTCTTGCATGCCTCATGCCTCTGTATGCTCTTATTTTGATCATTCTTTCTACATCAAGCATTTTGGCAAAATCAATGTCCTTGTTGAGCAGATGTAAATCTTTGCCTGTGTGGTAGTCCTTTCTTCTGTTAAGAAGCCATGGAGGTAGTGTTTCAATTTCCTCCTCAATGAACTTCTTCAGTTTTGAAATTGATTCTTCATCCATCTCTCCAAGTTTCCTTTGAGGATCAATACCAAGACTGTACACAACCGATCTTGCAAGTCTGAGCCCAACTCCTTTGATTCCTGTCAGAGCATGAATCACCGGTTTCTTACCATCCAGATCTGTATCTGCGATCCTGACAATGTGCTTGAACCCTTCCTCCATTCCATCACCCTCTGCCACTTGCCTTCAAGAGAAGATATTTAAATATTGCTGAGAGTAATATTTGCACACCTCATCGATCCATTATGGGTGGGTTGGAATGTAGAGCTCGGAATTTGTTTTGAGAGATCACTGCAGGTGTGCTGAATGCTGAATTTAAATCTGCAAAGGAAGAGCATTACAGTAATTGCTATCCATATGTCAAACAAAACAAGGATAACCTGTACAGGAAACTGAGTTATGGATTCATCAGACTCATGAAGGATCTGGGATTTTACATAATGCAAAAATGGTTCTCATATGACGGGATAAAAAGCTAAATACCACTTCAGAAATAAGAAGAGATAATAAAAAAATCTCATCTGTAAGATTCGAGTATAACCTCCCCTTTTGGTTTCCGGCGTTTGAATGCAAAATCCTTGGCAGCAACAATTGTTTCGCAAAATGGGACACATGTAAAGCATCTGTTTTTCATCAGATTGCATTCTATGACATCCACCTTTCTGCTCCTAATATCGATTACAATTCTTGTCTCGGTTTTTCTCACCCTGACTCTCACTCTCATCTCACATCCATCGCACATTCATTCCACCCTCATCATAATTGTTATTGCAATTATTATTTGAAACTCATCGAATAAAAACTTTACTGAATTTAACCATACCAAAATTTCCTGAAATGTAAAAAATTCTATTATATCTATCTGAAATAAAAATCAGGAACGTTCAGAAATCAAATCTGTAATCCGCAATATCTCTAATACCAATCACAATCCTGAATTCTTCAGGTGAAATTATCCTCCCTGAAAATCTGGTATAATCGTCAAAAGTCAGTCTTGGACATGCTGTGTTAACATACGCTCCAAATCTGAAATTGTCAAGCATATGTGGTGTTATTTCATCGACATAGATTATTTCGGCATTCTTTCCCTTCTCACTGGCAAGCTTTTGAAGCTCAAATGCCAGTCTGAGTTTCTTCTGACCGATTTTTGAGGATACTATTATGCCGAAATTCTCTGAGTCCATAGCTTTTGATATCGCCAGATATCTTTTCTTCAGAAAATCATCCAGCTGAACAGTAATAATCTCATTTGAAATGGGTGAGTATGAGTAAACTTTTTTCTGACTTAGCAGGGCTGCCCCAATGGGATGAAATTTCCCGTCTCCAATGAAAACAACTGCATCCGATTTCAGTTCTTTCAGACATGAATAGTTGCAACCGAGGATCTGTCCAGGATACTCTACCCCCAATCCCCTTTTCAGCTCAACAGAAAAACCTGCATCTTCAAGAGTTTTTTTAACTTCTACAAACTTCCAGGCGTAGGAGGCTGTACCTATGATCGCTATTTTTCTTTCTTCAACACTGTTTTTGAGAAGCCCAGTATCCACAGAATAATCTATCTTGTAGGGAACGTATATCACCCTCTCGACTTCCACCATTTTTGTGTGGGCAAAATGCAGTAAGTAATCCACCTCACTGAGAATGCCCGTGTCTATATCACAGGCACCGTAGGTGGGTTTTCCGGAAATTATAACTTTATAACCTTCATTTTTTAAAAAATCTGAAATATCTCTTGCATAGTATTTCAAGCCATTCGGAATCTGAACTCCAATGGTGGAGGCTGATTTAATTTTATGGAGAATGGATAAAAAATCTATTCTGTCAAATATGATCGACGATTCTGACACCATCCCTGCTGACCTCAATTTTAACAAGACTTTTTATTCTGTAACCCATCTCTCTGAGCTTTTTAGCCCCATCACCCTTTTCGACTACT
This sequence comes from Geoglobus sp., assembly GCA_027016965.1. The sequence continues at coordinate 10,622 of JALURI010000257.1, read as the reverse complement.
GCAATAAAATCTCTGACCTCTGTTCCTGCCATTTCAAGAGCTTTTAAAGTTGCGAGTGCTGTCTTTCCTGTTGATATAACGTCGTCAACCATAATCACCCTGTCGCCTCTCTCTATTCCGTTGATGTAAAGCTTTCCCTTCGAATATCCGGTTTCCTGGTTGACAACTATTTCATTGGGGAGACCATATTCCCTTTTTCTCACAACCACAACTGGAATGCTGACAGCAAGGCTGAGAGCTGTAGCGATTGGGATTCCCATTGCTTCGACTGTGACTATCTTGTCAACATCAAGGTCGGCTATCCTTATAATTCCCGATACAGCTTCTCTGATGATGTCTGGGTGGAGTTCAGGAACGCCATCTGTCAGAGGATGAATAAAATAGGGATATTCACCCTTCATCACAACCGGCGCATTTTCCAGGCTTTTGATGAGCCTACTTAGCATTGAGACCCCTCAACCCCTCCAGGATTAGCCTTTTCTCAACTCTGGCTATTGTTTCTCTTACAGTCTGGACAGCATCTGGATTTGCCGAAACGCTGTCAATGCCCAGTTTCACAAGCTTCTCAACAACATGGGGATAGCTTCCCGCCTGACCACAGATGGACGTTTTCACTCCTTTATCTCTGCAAACCTTTATGACATGCTCAATGAGCTTCATTACAGCAGGATGGGTTTCATCATACATGTATGCAACATTTTCGTTGTTTCTGTCAATTGCGAGGGTGTACTGCGTGAGATCATTTGTCCCGAAGGAGATGAAGTCTATACCTACATCTATGATTTCATCTATGATCAGCGCTGCTGCTGGAGTTTCAACCATAACACCGAACTCAATTTTGTCAAGATCGACACCTTCCTCCAGAATTATTTCTTTTGCCCTCTTAACCTCATCAACCCTTGTTACAAGGGGAATCATTATTCCCACATTTGTAAGCTCCTCATCAACCAGCCTCTTTATTGCCCTTATCTCAGCTCTGAAGTGAATATCTTCAACAAGATCCCTTCTTATTCCCCTGAATCCAAGCATCGGGTTCGCTTCGATCGGCTCATTTTCTCCACCTTCCATGGCTCTGAATTCATCGGTTGGAGCATCCAGGGTTCTTATCCAGACGGGTTTTGGATAAAAAGTTTCAGCAACCTCTTTCATTCCTTCATAAAGCTTCTGTATGTATTCCTCAATTTCACCGTCTCTTATGTATTTCATGGGATGCTTTGGAAGTCCGAGAACCATGTGTTCTATTCTGAACAGCCCCACTCCATCAGCTCCTGTAGCGTATGCCCTTTTTGCACCGTCTGGAATGGATATGTTCACCTTAACTTCTGTTGCTGTTATGATCTTTCCTGCAGAGACAACCTCGACTTTTTCATCCCTGCTTTCAATTTCAACCTCACCCTCATAAACAAGACCCTTTTCTCCATCAACAGTAACAACCATTCCATCTTTCAGAATCTTTGTAGCATCCTTTGTTCCAACTACAGCAGGTACCCCAAGTTCCCTACTTACAATGGCAGCATGGCATGTCATTCCACCTTCATCTGTGACAATGGCTGCGGCTCTTTTCATTGCAGGAACCATGTCGGGAGTTGTCATTGTTGTTACAAGAATGTCACCCTCTTCAACCTTGCTTATTTCTTTTTCACTGTCTATGATCTTTACCTTTCCAGTTCCAATACCTGGAGAGGCTCCAAGCCCTTTAAGAAGCATATTTACATCCCCTCTCACGCTTTTCTCCTCCTTTCTTTCTTTAATTGTCGTTATGGCTCTTGACTGTAGAATATACACTTTCTTCTTTTCAATACCCCATTCAACATCTTGTGGGATGCCGTAATGATTCTCAATAAGCTCGGCAAACTTAACAAGCTCTTCAATCTCCCGATCACTCAAAACCCTCTCCTTAGCCTTCTCTGGAGGCAAATCAACCTTTACAGTTCTGCCATTCTTATCTCTTGTGATCATTATTTTCTTTTCCCCAATGTTGATGTCTGAAAGCTTTCTGCCTGTTCTATCATACACGTATGTGTCGGGACTGACTGCACCGCTGACAATCGCCTCACCCAGCCCGAATGCAGCCTCGATTATGCACAGCTTTTCTCCGGTTACAGGGTGTGAGGTGAACATAACCCCGCTTTTTTCGCTATTGACCATTTTTTGGACTACAACAGCAATGCTTACCTCGTCATGCCTGAAACCCTGATGAACCCTGTAGTATATTGCTCTTGGAGTGTAAAGGCTGCTCCAGCACTTTCTTACCTTATCCACAAGATCTGTCTCACCCCTCACATTCAGATACGTCTCCTGCTGGCCTGCAAAGCTTGCCTCAGGTAGATCTTCTGCGGTAGCTGAACTCCTTACCGCAACAAATACTTCCTCTCCCTCCTCTTCGCAGAGTTTTCTGTAAGCAGTTCTCATTTCATCCTCAATTACTTTTGGGATTTCAGATGATTCGATGATCTCCCTGATCTTTTTCGAGGTTTCTTCCAGTTTCCCGGTATCTTCAACATCAAGACCTCTCAGCATATCGTTAACCTGATAAAGTATTCCCGTTGCTTCCATAAATTCAAGAAATGTTCTGCTATCGATAACAAAACCATTTGGGACAGGTATTTCATTTCTTATCAGTTCTCCGAGGTTTGCACCCTTTCCTCCAGCAAGAGGGATGTCATTTTTGTCTATTTCATTCAGCCACAGAATACCCATAACAACCACCTGTTTGAAGAAGACAGGGCATAATTAAAAAGATTTTTCATTGGGTGTCAACATTGCCAAAAAAATTACACGGTGTTGCTCCGCCAACCGACCCATGATCACGGTTGTCACATGGGCGTGGGAAGCGGAGCAAATATACATTGGTCTGGCCATTATTAAACTGTTTTGCAACTTCATTTTGATTGAGTGGATTCATAAATGAAGCGGGCCCGCCGGGATTTGAACCCGGGTTAGAGGCTCCGAAGGCCTCCGGGATATCCAGCTACCCCACGAGCCCATTTTACCTGGTTGTAGATGTTCCAGTTTTATAATTCTTCCCGATGATCGACCAAAAACTAAAAATATCAATGACATTTAAAGAAGATTGCATCTGCCCGGGTAGCTCAGCTTGGGAGAGCGTGCGGCTGAAGACCGCATAGTCGCCGGTTCAAATCCGGCTCCGGGCACTCTCTCTTCTGGTTCAGTTTCCAATCGAGATTGTTTAGTTTCTGTTTCCCCAGAAGAAGGAGTCTCAGAGGAGAAGAGGTTTTGAAAGAGACACTGAAGAGCTGCTTATATCTTCCTACTCGTATAAATGATTAAAAAATTAAATCTCATCTCGATTGATTAAGCGAAAAGGCTCCATTACACTCTCTGAAAGAAAACGTTATAAACATCTCTTGATCTATAGATTCGCTGCTTGCTTCAGTCTGTTTCGTAATAAAAACCCTCTATGTTACCCTTACACCGAAATAAAGCCTATAAATATGCGGGGGTTGCCGAGCGGTCAAAGGCGCGGGATTTAGGGTCCCGTGGCGTAGGCCTTCGTGGGTTCGAATCCCACCCCCCGCATTGCAGATCTAAAATCTCAGTCAGGGTAATTTGGCTGTGAATGCACCGTTACTTTCATGATGTTCCAAATCCATGAAAATTTCATTCTCTCCTACTGTGACAGTTCCTGTGCAAAATGATCATGTTCTGAATAAACTCTTCCCACAGATTCTGTCATGGAATCCCCTTCCTTAACAAATTCACCCCTGATCATGACCGCATATGGAAAAATGCCAGGAAAACCTTCAAAAGGTGTCCATCCGTGCATGAAATGAAGATCTTTCGCCCTTATTTTTTCAACATGTGAAATGCTGAAAACAGCAAAATTTGCATAATTCCCCTCTTTTATTTCTCCATACCCCTCAAAGCCAAAAATTCTTGCAGGGTTTTCTGCAACTCTTTCTGCAACATCGAAAATATTGAGTTTACCGTAAAAGACCTGCCCCATCAGAACAGGATAGAGTGTCTCCACTCCAGGATAGCCAGAAGCTCCCGCCTCTTTTTCTTCCAATGTATGGGGTGCATGATCCGATGCAACAACATCCACCATTGAAAAATTCTTCAGGATAAAATCCCTGTCTTCAGGTATTCTCAAAGGTGGATTTACGTTGATTCTCTCTCTGAGAACGGCGTAATGACTTTCATCCAGCAGTAAATGGTGCGGAGTTGTTTCAGCATATGATCTGCTTCCTGAAATGATTTCAAGCGCATCCTTTGTGGATATGTGGCAGAAGTACATTTTTTTCCTGAAAAGCATTTCTACTGCCTTTATTTCTGCCTCTCTCCTCCTGAATCTGAAATTCGGTATCCTGTTTGATTCAACAAATTCAGGAAGTTCGGCATGAATTGTCGGAAAATGTTCAATGTCATCTAACTTCTCAACAGGAATCTGGTACTCAGGGTTGTCGTGCTGAAGAAAAATTTCTCCGATTGCGGGATTAAAACCCCTGTCCCTGAGTTTTCTGACAATTTCATTTACCTCTGACAGATTTTTCCTTGTAAGTCCTACATTCAGCGAATAATCAACGCTGATGAATTTTCTGGCGTATCTTATTCTTTCCAGATATCTCTTTTCTGAATCAACAAAGGGCTTTGTGTTTGGCTGATCCACAACCAGGCAGACCCCTCCATTCAGAGCTGAGAGAGTTCCGTTTTTTATTGTCTCCTTGTGGCTTTCTTCAAAATCCCTTAAATGAACGTGGACATCAATTCCTGCAGGCATGATAATGCCTTTAACCTTTCTTCCATCAATTTGCCTGCTTATTTTCTCTATTCTGCCATCTTCGATCTTTATTCCTGCGGTAACAATTTTATTCTTCATCAGAATTTTACCGTAAATGTTCATTGGAATTTCTCAAGAACAAAGATTTAAATACTATTCTGGAAATTTAAAACAAAAAACTCAGTGAGGAGAGGATTATGGATTCAATAGTTAGAGAGGCTATTAAAAGGGCTAATGAGGAAAAAAGGGCTTTTGTGAGAGAGGGAGAGGACGACGAGATTGTGGAGATGCTTCATGAGCTCAAAACAATTATTAGGGTTGTTGGAATTGGAGGAAGCGGTTGCAACACAATTTCAAGAATGTATGATGAGGGAATTGAGGGTGCAGAACTCATTGCAATAAACACAGATGTTCAGCATCTCTATTACACAAAGGCAGACAGAAGAGTCCTGATTGGCAAGAAAAGAACAAGAGGTCTTGGAGCTGGAAGCCTCCCTCAGGTTGGTGAGGAGGCTGCAAGGGAGAATGAGGAGGAGATAAGAACCCTTCTCGAGGGATCTGACTTGGTTTTCATAACATGCGGTCTTGGTGGAGGGACAGGCACAGGAGCAGCCCCAATAGTGGCAGAGGCTGCACAGGATGCCGGAGCTTTAACAATAGCTGTTGTCACACTTCCATTTTCTGCTGAAGGAGCAATAAGAAAATCAAATGCCGAAGCTGGTCTTGAAAGACTCAGAGAAGTCTCAGATACTGTAATTGTCATACCAAACGACAGACTGCTTGAGGTTGTGCCAAACTATCCAATGCAGCTTGCCTTCAAAGTTGCCGACGAGGTTCTGATGAGAGCGGTTAAGGGCATAACCGAGCTGATAACAAAGCCAGCACTGATCAACCTGGACTTTGCAGACATCAGGACAGTCATGGAGAAGGGTGGAGTTGCCATGATAGGGCTTGGAGAGGCAAGTGGAGAGGATAAAGCTTCCGAAAGTGTGAGAAAGGCTTTGAAGAGCCCACTGCTTGATGTTGACATTACAGGTGCAAGAGCAGCTCTTGTAAACGTGTCTGGAGGTCCAGATATGACAATTGAGGAGGCGGAGAGCATAGTAGAGGAGATATACAGCAAGATAGATCCTGATGCAAGGATCATCTGGGGTGCCATGGTTGATCCTTCTCTTGAAGGAACCATAAGAACACTTGTAATTGTTACAGGTGTTAAATCTCCTCAGATATATGGCAGAAAGGGTCCCGCAATTGCCAAGAGATATGGCATAGACTTTGTCAGGTAAATCTTTAAAAACAGACTGGAAAAAGGCACAGACATGATCACAGATAGCCTTAAAGATTACATAAACATACTCAAAATGACCAGAAAACCGGACAGAGAGGAGTTCGTAACAACAACAAAGGTAGCCCTTGGAGTTATGGCAGTGATAGGGGCAATTGGATTTCTCCTCTATCTTTTGATGGATGTCCTTCCAGGTGCGCTGAAATGACAAAGTATTTTGTGGTTAAGACAACAGCCAATCAGGAGAAGATAGTTGCAAGTCTGATGGCAGTAGGAGTAAGAAAAAGGAGAATAAACCTCTACTCAATTCTCTCTCCAAAGGAGATCAAAGGATATATAATTGTCGAGGCTGAAAGCAACGAGGACATAGTGAATGCAATAAAGGGTGTTCCCCACATAAAAGGTCTGGTGAGGGGAGATGTTTCATTCACAGAAATTGAGCACTTTTTAAAGCCAAAGAAGGCTGCCGAGCAGATAAGAGAGGGCTTTAAGGTAGAGATAATAAGTGGCCCATTCAAGGGGGAGCTTGCAGTTGTGAAGAGGGTTGATGAATCCAAGAACGAAATCACAGTTGAATTGCTTGAGGCTGTTGTTCCAATTCCGGTTACTGTAAAGGCGGACAATGTTAGAATTCTTGAAAAAACTGGAGAAGAGGAGGTGTAATGGATGCCACAGGTCGTTGAAGTACTTGTTCCAGGTGGTAAAGCAAGTCCCGGTCCACCTCTCGGTCCTGCAATAGGACCACTGGGTTTGAATGTCAAGGCAGTTGTTGATTCAATAAATGAGGCAACAAGGGATTTTGATGGGCTTCCAGTTCCTGTCAAGATAATTGCCAAGGAAGACAGGACATTTGACATTGAGGTCGGAATTCCACCTGTATCTGCTCTGATCAAGAAGGAAATTGGAACTGAGAAGGGATCAAAGGCAACAAACAGAGAGTTTGTAGGAGACCTATCACTTGAGAAGGTGATAAAGATAGCAAAAATAAAGAAGAAGCAGATGCTTGCATACAGTCTGAAATCGGCAGTTCTTGAAGTTCTCGGCACAGCCGTTTCAATGGGAGTGACTGTTGAAGGTAAGCATCCAAAAGAGCTTCAGCAGGAAATAAAGGAGGGCAGGATAGAATTACCTGAGGAATAAACCTCACTTTAATCTGTTTTTTTTGCTGGTAGTGGCAGATTTTTGATCCCTTTCTTTTGAATTATATTTAAATACCATACCCTGACTGTTGTTCTATGGGTGATGATGTCCCTCTTCCTGAGGTTAACATAGGTATGGTTGGTCATGTTGATCACGGAAAAACAACGCTTGTTGCAGCTCTGAGTGGTGTATGGACAGACAGACACAGTGAAGAGTTGAAAAGAGGAATCTCCATAAAGCTCGGATATGCAGATACTACCTTCAGAAAGTGCCCTGAATGTCAGGGAACTGAAGCTTACATGGTTGAAAAAACATGTCCAAAACATGGAGTTGAGACCGAAATACTGAGGACTGTCAGCTTTGTTGACAGCCCCGGACATGAAACTCTCATGGCAACAATGCTCAGCGGTGCTGCATTGATGGATGGGGCTGTTCTTGTTATTGCAGCCAATGAAAAATGTCCCAGACCGCAGACAAAAGAGCATCTCATGGCTCTTGAGATAATCGGAGTTGACAGAATCGTGATTGTCCAGAACAAAATAGATATTGTCTCAAGGGAGAGGGTTGTTGAGAACTACCAGGAAATCAAGGGTTTTATAAATGGGACCATAGCTGAGAAGGCTCCGATAATCCCAATCTCAGCACAGCAGAGGGTGAATGTGGATGCGGTAATCGAGGCAGTAGAGTCAACAATACCAACACCTGAGAGAGATCTAAACTCTTCCCCTCTCATGTACGTTGCAAGGAGCTTTGATGTCAACAAACCCGGAACAAAACCTGAAGAGCTTGTTGGCGGTGTGGTTGGTGGCAGTCTGTCGAGAGGTGTGCTGAGGGTTGGAGATGAAATAGAGATCAGACCTGGATTGAAAGATGAAAAAGGCACCTATAACTCCATATTTACCGAGGTCATGAGTATAGTAGCCTCTAAAAGAACTGTTGATAGTGCAACACCCGGAGGTTTAATTGGAGTTGCCACGAAACTCGATCCATATTTAACAAAGGGTGACGGGCTTGTTGGAAATGTTGTTGGACACCCTGACAAGCTTCCTGAAGTTCTGTATGAGTTCACGATGGATGTCAGACTCCTCGAGAGGGTTGTGGGAGCTGAAGAAGAACTTCTTGTTGAGAAGATAAAGATGAATGAGCCTTTAATGCTCAGCATAGGTACCTCAACAACACTTGGAGTTGTCACGTCAGCCAGAGATGATCATGTTGAGGTAAAGCTGAGAAGACCCGTATGTGCTGGAAAGGGAGCAAAAGTTGCCATAAGCAGAAGGGTTGGCTCAAGATGGAGACTCATCGGGGCAGGAGCAATAGTCTGAGAATAGCAATAATTGATACAAACGTTCTCATGTATATTTTTACAGAAAAAGTCGATATTTTCACTCAGCTAAGAGAACTTGGATACAGACGGTTTGTTTTCCCGATTCAGGTTATTGAGGAGTTAAAAAATCTGAGTTCAACCCTTGAAGGTGGCGAGAGAAGGGCTGCAATTTTTGCTTTAAATCTGATAAGCAAATGCAATGACTGTGAAATTGTTGATGTCAAGTCAGAGGGAAGCGATAATGCAATTCTCAGACTTGCGGAAATGGAAAATGCTGCCATCATAACCAATGACAAGAAGCTAAGAATGAGAGCCAAGGAGAGAGGAATTATTGTTGGGTATCTCAGAGAAATGAAGTATGTTGAAATAGAGGGGGATTACTGATTTCTGGAGTATTTTGCAACATTTCTACAGAACTGGCAGATATCTGAGGAAGTTATCTCACCACATATCCTGCAATATCTGTATGCCCAATCACCGTTTCTTCTTTCTCTTGCGAGGTTTCTGAGAACACTTATCCTGAATCCCGGAATCTTCTTTTCAATCTCGTAAACTATCTCCTTCCATGTGGTTGATGGAGCGTGAGGACATTCGTCCTCAATGAATGGAAGTTCCTTGGCAAGAACGTAAAGCATGTTCTCTTTTTCACTCATTTCATAAAGTGGTCTGATCCTTGTCACCATTCTGTCATATCCATCAAGCCTCGGTTTTTGTTTTTCACTCCACTGAATGTTTCCGGAATAAAGATTTTTAAGAAAATTTGAGAGAATGTCCTCTCCACAATGCCCGGTTGCAATCACATCAAATTTATTTTTCCTTGCGAATCTGTTCATCACATATCTCTTCACATTCCCGCAAACCGAGCAAATCTTGCCTGAAATATCATTTATGGTAAAACCATAGTCTTCAAGTCTGGCAGTGTGAAGCTCAACACCGCAATTTCTGCAAAGGCTTTTTACAACATTTTCTGATTTTATGCTGTATTCACCAATTCCCAGATCAATAAAAAGGGCAGAGAGCTCAAAACTCATTTTTTCTGATAGCGATTTAAGAACAGAAAGCATAGCAACGCTATCCTTTCCTCCACTTACAGCTGCAAGAACCTGCTCACCTTCTTTAATCATTCTGTATCTTCTGATGCATGATTCAATAGTTCCATTGTATTTCACAATGAAGCATTCTCTGCAGTAAATTCTTCCTCTGAATCTCTCAAATGCCTCACTGCCACATCTCTCGCATCTCATCTCGGCATATTCGGAATTGCGATAGAAATTATTATCGATCCAAATATGACAAATGAAAATACCTTCGTTGCTATCTCGGCTTTTCTTCTTCCACCGAATTTCTCTATGACGTCATAAAACACCCTGCCACCATCCAGGGGCACTGCTGGAAGACAGTTGAAAAGTCCAACGTAAAAATTGATCCATCCAATCCAGTAAAATGCGTTCAATGCGTAAAAGACCCAGTATCCCAGATCAGATACAAAGAAGTCTGTTATGGGTGGGGAGAAGCTGTTGAAGAAAATTATGGGCATTGAGATTATGAAAAGCCATCCCGCAGGGTTCAAAAGCATTGAGGGGATGTTTTTCAGGGTGGAAAGTACGTTGCTTGCATAGTAATAGCTGAAGGCAACTCCTGCAAAGTACTCCTCAACCTGAACACCCATGATGGCTCTTCCATCTGACTCTTTGAGTTGAAGATCCAGTTTTCCAAAGGATTCTCCGCTGTAGTATTCTATTTTTACTGTTTCTCCGGGTTTTCTGTCTTTGAGAGCGTTGAGAAAGTCATTTAAGGTGTTGACCCTGACACCATCAACGGAGGTTATAATCCATCCCACCTCCACCCCAGCCTCCTGTGCGGGATATCCTTCTAAGAGCCCAACAACTTTCACACCTGTTACACCATCAAGTGTCACCTTTCTTCCATCCCTCAGTGTTAGAATAATTTCTTCTCCCAAAACAGCTTTCGAAACATCCTCCATGCTGTAGACTCTGTATCCGTTAATCTCAACAACAACATCTCCTGTTCTCAGATCAGGGTTTTCAGACTTCAGTATGGCAATCGACGGGGATATGAATCCTAAGAGATAGAAAAAGATTGAAAACGCAACTGCTGCAGTTATAAAATTG
>JALURI010000256.1 GCA_027016965.1 Geoglobus sp. | reverse complement strand
CCTTAGATTCATCCTTAGCTTCAGTGATTATCCTCTCAGCCTCCTCTTCTCCGGATCTTGTAATTTCTGCAACCTGCTGATGTCCCTTTCTGATTATTTCCTCGATTATTGGCTCCAGTGGCATTTTCTGCACCTCTAAAAAAATTTGGAAGTTTTGCTCTTACATGAACATCAGCAGGAACGACACAACCAGACCGAAGATGACGATTGTTTCCGGAATAACTGTCATCAGCAGACCTCTACCGAAAAATCCAGGATCCTCAGCCATTGCACCTACAGCAGCAGCACCAATTCCCTGCTCACCAAGTCCTGCACCAATTCCTGCCAATCCTACAGCCAGACCGGCTCCAATCGCCACCATTCCTTCAACTGCCATTTACAACACCTCCTTTTTAATCCTCTTTTGTATATTTCCTCTTTCTACCAAAGGGGTCATAAATCCTGCCCCCACCTTCAAAAAATTTCACAAAAAACTCCACATAATGCAATCGAAGACTCTGAAGTCCCGGATCAAGAATACCCAGAAGAATATTTATGAAATGGCCTATTGCAAACACCAGGATTCCTACCAGAATGCCAATGGGACCTGAAGGCCAGAGCATTTCGAAAGTCATGTAATTGAATGCTACAGCAAAGCCCACACTTGCAAGACCCACAGCTAACAATCGAGCGTAGCTTATTGTGTTGCTCAGAAGAGTCAGATATTCAATCAGAAACATCGGTCCTTCTCCGATTATTGTAAGCACTGCCCAGGCAAGGAAGAAGGGTATCGCGATCATGTATGCAATGTTAAGCTGGAAAACAGGCATTCCGGCTGTGTTGTTTATTATAAAACCTGTTATAATAAATGCTATGCTGATGAGAGCAAAGAACCAGTTGAGTTTTTCCTCAATAGCATGCTTCCATCCATGTTCCTTAATCACGTTTCTTATGCCGATCACATATGCCATGCTCATGTGGAGTACGCCCACTCCAATTGTTAGTACAAGAAGCATGGGTGCATCATGAAGTCTGTTTGTCACAGGGTGATATCCTGCAACAGCCTTTGCAATCGCATTCTCATGTCCGAGGAATTTTGCAAAGATCGATTCCTCTCCAACAATCTCAAACCCGAAAAATTCAGCATAAACGAAACCAAAGATTATTGTCGTGATTGCCGAATACTTCAACACCTTAAGCAGTGACTGCCATCCTTCAGTCCTGAATTTTGTTGAAAGCCAGAGTGAGAAGGCAAGAATTACAAGTCCATAACCTATGTCTCCGAGCATGAATCCGAAAAATAGCGGGAAACAGATTGACATTATAAGCGTGGGGTCTATTTCATTGTACTTTGGAATAGCATAGGATTTTGTTAGCAGTTCAAAGGGCTTTGCAAAAACAGGATTCTTCAATGCTGTAGGTGGATTGAATTCTCTGTCATTCACCTTGAGCGCAACAACCTTCCCGCCTGATTCTCTTGACAGCTCCTTCTGGAAACTATCAAACATATCCTCGGGAATGTAACCCACTACGACAAAGGCGTACTTTGAAGTTGCAACTCTCAATGGCAGTTCACTCTTTTCAAGCTCAATGCTGAGATGTTCCTCAAGGGCAAGCAAAAGATCAAGATTGTCCTGCTGATATCTGTTAATCTCTTCTTTCAGCCTTGCCAGCTCCTCTTTCAGCTCAGATTCCTCTGAATCAATCTGGCTGAGTCTTTCATCATAACCAACATCAAGAACCGGAACAGAAATCTCTTTGAACGCAAATTCCTGAAGAGTTCTGAAAACATCATCAGCATAATCCTTTTTGACAAACACAGCAATTACGATCTCACCGCTATATTCAGCGGTAAATATTTCAAAATCCTTTGTTACTTCCACAATTTTCTCAAAGGGATTTGATCTCACAAATCCTACAAAAACTTCGAGATTCCTGTACCCTGTCAGAAGATCGGGTGGTATTTCGAGAGTCTTTAAAGGTATCAGAGCACGTCTTTCATCTGATATTTTTCTGAGTCTTTCTTCAATCTCCTTTATCCGCGATATTCTTGAATTTATTACCTCTTCAAGTTCTCTGACCTTTACATCAAGTTCCTTATCAAGTTCCGAGACGCTGAAGACCCTTTCAGGCTCATATCCACCCTTCACACCTGCGTAAGAAAGAAGAGATCTCACAGAAACCAGAAGCTTTGAGAGTTTCGATGCCCTTTCCAAGGGCTCACCTATTTTGAAATATTCATCTTCCTCTCTGTAATCCTCAATATGGAGACCGTTAAGCCTGTAAAGGGTGCTGGATGTTTTTTCGAGGTATTCTTTCGGCCCAACTACTGAAACCTTTACCATCCTTACAGGCTCAAGCATATCAGATCATCCTCACAAATTCATCGTAAAGGAAGTTTACAGCATCATTCACCCTTAATTCTCCTTTTCTCACAAGTTCATTTATCTCAGCCATTTTCTTTTCCCTTATGCTTTCTTTCTCTTTCTCTATTTCTGCTCTTGTTTTTTCAAGAATGTCTTCCTTTATCCTTTCAGCTTCCTTCTCTGCATCTTCAATAATCTGCCTTGCCTCATTTTTTGCAGCAAGAATCTTTTTCTTTCTCTCTTCTTCTGCCCTTTTGATCTCCTCTTCCACTTTCTGTTCGGTTTCCTTTATTTTCGCCAGTATCTCTGCCTTTTCCATGCTCTTTCACCCCGTAAAAATGAATTCAGAGGGATGTCATGGAGACCATCAGCATATGGTATTTAAGGATTTTCTTTTTTCTCAGCCCCATCTGCATTTTTTCGAGTCCTCAGAGAGGGAAGGCTTTCACCACTTCATTTTCCCCAACAACTTCAATATTTTCATCTATGAGCGTGTATGCATTAGCCCGTGTGACACTGGAAAGAATCCCAGAACCGTGAGATGAAACTGGAATTGCCTCCATTCTTTCAAAATCAACATTTAATCTAACAAAACTCGTGAAACCAGCCCTGGAATGTACTTTTTCTAACAGCCTGACATTGAAAGATGTCTCATCAGAACGATGGAGTATTTTGAAAATAGATGGTTTGAGAAAGAGGTAGGCTGAGGCAACGCAGGCTGTCGGAAAGCCAGGTAAGCCAAGAACCGGAGTGCCATCAACAACAGCAAATACTGTTGGCTTTCCCGGCCTCAATGCCACACCTCTGAAAATAACTTCACCAGCATCCATGAGAATATCGTAAAGAAGATCCCTTTTCCCGACAGATGTGCCCCCTGTGACAACAATCATGTCGTATCTCGGAGTATCATCAAAAATTCTCTCAATTTTTTCCCTGACATCAGGGATGATGCCTGTTTTTTCTGCAGTTCCTCCCCATTCCTGGACATAGGCTGAAATCATCAAACCGTTGCTCTCAATCACCTTCCCGGATTTCAGCAGTTCCTTTGAGGTTACAAGCTCATCTCCTGTGGGAACGACTTTGATCATGGGCTTTCTGAAAACGTCTACTTCCTCTATTCCGGCAGATCTCAGTAGGGCAAGATCGTGGGGTCTCAAGACTCTCCCCTTTTCTGCGATTATTTCTTCAACCCTGATATCTTCCCCCCTCAACCCAATATTCTCGTTTTTCCTGACTGCCCTGTATATAGCAACCTTCTTTCCCATCTCCTCAACATCTTCTGCCTTTACAACAGCATCAAACCCATCGGGCAGGACGTCCCCTGTATGAACCCAGAGTGCTTCAATATCCTTTTCAAGCAAAACAGGATTTGTTCTGCTGGCATCTCTTACCATCCAGCTTTTCACAGCATATCCATCCATGGCACATCTGTCGTAATGTGGTACGTCAACCTCAGATCTTACATCCAAGGCGAGGATCCTGCCAAGTCCCTCGCTCAGAGAAACAGTTTCCCTGTCTTTACTGTTAAATTGTTTAATTTTCGCAAGCATCTTTTTCCGTGCTTTGTCCAAGCTTTCAAGTTTTTCAAAGAGCATTCACACCACCACTTACAGGAGGAAAAATAGCCACAACGTCTTCTTTTCTCAGCACAACATCTTCCTCTCTGTCAACAATTCTGCCATTAACAGTTATGACGGCATAACACATCAGCCTTTCAAAATCAGGATATGTTGAGGATAGTTTCTCCAGAATCTCATTGAGATTCTCTGCATCTACTTCAATCTCTCTTTTTCCTGTAATTTCTCTGAAATTTGCAAAGAGCTTTATCCTTACCATAACCATTTCACCGGGGATTCAGTATACGCATCATTTCATTTACAACCTTCTCAAGTATTTAATTCATATGCAAAGACATGCTCATTTTCTTCCTGCAAGGTTACCCTGCAACATTTAGCGGCTTTTTTCCAGCAACTTTCTGCCATCTTTCAGAAATTGTCTTGTTGATCTCTCGTATTAAAAGGTCGTCTGCCTTTGCATGAGTTTTTGCACTCTCCACCTCATCCTCCATAACCTCTTTTGCTTTCTTCATCTTGTCAAACAATTCCATAATTCAATGTGATGGCTGAAAATTTAAAACAGCTTCGACATCACCTGCCAGACTTTTTATCACTCTGACCGGGAACGAATTCAACTCCTGGATGTCTCTGCATCATTGGCTGCGGGTAGAGGTCCATGAGCCCATACACTTCAGGTAAAACATCAGTTGAAACATTCAATCCAAATTCTCTTACAGTATCGAACGTAAGTGGATAATCGTGGGTCCATCTACCTTCAGTCAGTATTTCAGCAACCTTCTTGGCATTCTCCTCCCCAAGTTTATCCTTCAACAGAGAGAAAACAAAATCTCTCACCTGATTTATCGCCTTTTCCGCAATATCAGCCATTATCAGAGTTTGGTCGTCAACATCCTTTGGTTCTTTTCTTTTCACAGCTCTCAAGATTGATGGAGCAGGATAGTTCATAAGCTGGGGATCGACAGGACCAAGAACAGCGTGAGGATCCATGACTATCTCGTCTGCTGCCAGAGCTATTAACGTTCCACCGCTCATCGCATAATGAGGAACGATTACCGTGGTTTTTGCGGGGTGGTCATGAAGTGCCTTGGCTATCTGGGTTGCAGCAAGCACAAGTCCTCCGGGGGTGTGGATTATGAGATCTATGGGCTTGTCATCAGGTGTACTCCTTATCGCTCTGAGGATATTCTCGGAGTCGTCAATATCTATGAACCTGTAGACGGGGATGCCAAGAAAACCTATACTCTCCTGTCTGTGAATCATGGTTATAACATTGCTTCCTCTCTTTTCAGCGATTTTCTCCATGATTTTTCTTCTCTCTGATACAAGCATCTGATGTCTTATCTGAGGCATGAATATCAGATAAAGAAATATCAGCAGCCAGAAGATTCCATATAGATCATACATGTTGTTCTCTCAGTCAGAAGTTGTATAAAATAAAATCGCGAGGTTAATTACACTCTGAACATAACCTGCGTTGTTGTTTTCAGCACTTTTCTTATCTTCTGAAGTTCGTAGGAATATAGCATCATAATGTTGTTCACGTATCTGTCAAACCCAAACGCTCTTTTCAAAAATTCTGCATGTCTTCTATCCCTCACATACACCACATATCCATCTCCGAGACTTGTCATCTCGAGAATTATCGGTATAGAAAATCTGTCCTGCTCTTCCTCATCCACATATTCAGCAATGAATTCAAGCTCCTTCTTTTCTATATCATACTCCATCCCATCTCTCGCTCTGAAAGAAGGGGTGTCCATCTCAAGCATAGATTTAAGTGAGTGTCTTTTCTCAGGCAGATGACGGTTTATTGATTCAACAAGCTTTGCAAGTGTCCTGTCTCCGAATCTATCCTCAACCATCATGACCACCTTAGTCTCAGTTCACCATGTCTGAGGTTATACTTTTCTGAAAAACTTCCCTCCCTTACACTTAGCTCAAGCGTGTCAAAGCTGCCAATTATGGCAAGGGGCTCACCAGCCTCAACATCCTGATACCTCTCAACCAGGGGTATTCTGATTTTACTAAACAAAAATTCTTTTGCATTCAGCCTTTTCAGTTCATCTCTCCGGACATTTGTGACAACATTACCAAACCTGTCGATGTAAGGCACAAGGCATCTGATTTCATTTCCCTCAATTTCCAAATTGAAAAGTTCAAGTTTCTCAATACCGTCTTGGATTCTATCAAAATACCTGTCATCAATCTTTCCTTTTCGAATTAAAGCTGCTGCTGGAGCAAAGATGTCTCTACCATGGAATGTAGTTGAAAGAGTTCCAGAGATTTCAAAGACTGATTCTTTTACTGAAAAAACATCCTGAATACCATCCTCAGTGGCTGATGGATAAATGAGACCGTTATCGGGACCAACAAACCAGTAACTGGATGTTTTCACTGCAATTGCTCTCCTTTCCCCTCCAACACCCGGATCAACCACTGCAACAAATATCGTTCCATAAGGAAAGTGACGGTAAGAGTGGTAGAGCAGGAAGGCTCCCTCAAGGATATTATGGGGAGATATGCTGTGGGTTATGTCAACTATTTCATCTCTGCTGATTTTTCTTATTATGCCCTTCATAACTCCCGGATAGAAATCTCCAAAGTCAGTCAGTAGTGCTATTACCATCTCTCCCAGTGAGTGATATCTTCAAGTTCGTATCTCCTTCTCGGTCTCGGATCTTCGGCAGGATAACCAATTGGAAGAATTGCTGCAGGTCTCGCATAGCTCGGAATGCCAAGAATTTCTGAGATTTTCTCATCATCGTAGGCGCCAATCCATACCGAGGAAAGACCCATTGCATGAGCTGCAAGAAGTATATTTTGAATGGCAGCGGCAGAGTCCTGCTCAGCATATATTCTTCCTCTGTCACCATAGACCTTCATGCTCCTGAGGTAATTTGCAACAACAACAACGATAACAGGTGCCTCAGCAATAAACATCTGTCTGAAGGATGAAACAGCAAGTTTAAGCTTGGTTTCTTCATTCCTGACAATTATGAAATCTCTTGCCTGAAGGTTTCCGGCAGATGGTGCAGCATTTCCAGCCTTGATCAGTTTCAAAATGATCTCATCACTTATGTCATCCTTTTTGAATCTTCTGATTGATTTTCTGGAAAATATGGCAGTCAGACAGTCCATAAAAAACAGAGTAAATGAAAGGTTAAAACATTTTCGAGGTGGTCAGACTGAATAAGATGTTAATATAATGTGCATCAATCTTTTAGACTTTTACTCAGTCTACTGCCAATTCCTGTATGAGGTCTCATCTTAGCCATATTATTGACACAATATGTCATAATTGATAACGTTCACCTCTCAATATCTCATAATCCCACTGATTTTTATTTCTTGACAGTACAACACTCCAGATTTATCTCCTATTTCCTATGGACTGAATAAAACATCTGAATGGTTATCACAACAGAATAAAATTTATATATCTCCAATGACTGAAAAAAGAATTGAGGTGATAAAATGGCTGAGTTGCCACTTGCACCAATTGATAGATTGATAAGGAAGGCAGGTGCTGAGAGAGTAAGTGAGGATGCAGTAGAAAAGATGGCTGAGGTTCTTGAGGAG
>JALURI010000255.1 GCA_027016965.1 Geoglobus sp. | reverse complement strand
CTGAAATCAATCTTTCAGCATCACTTTTTTTCAGACCAATTTCAATAAGCCCCTCGATACCACGCTCAACAACATCCCTGCAGAAAACGTATCCTGACATGACAAGGCTGTCAATCACTTCCTTCTCCACATCGAGAACTGTAACCGGATAAAGACTTCTGGATGTAAGCATTTGCTCAATTCCTTCACCTTCAGGATAATTCCAGCCTGTAAGCCTTATCTGCTGACATTCTGCATACCTTACCCCATCATCTGAGAACTTGGTATTTGTTATCAGCCATACTCCATCAAATTTCCCGATATCAAGGAACCTGGCATAGGTGTACATGACCTCTTTCAATCCCGTATACACCGGGATATTGTGAAACTTGCACTCCACAAGATAGATTTTCCCATCTTTTTCAGCGATTATATCAATCTCGTGTTCTACACATTTTCCCTTGACCATGCGATTTGTAGTTACTTTGAATCCATGCTCCTCAAGCAGTCTTGCGACAAATCTTTCAAACTCAAATCCATCGGGTCCAAGTCTGTAGAGTGATCTCTTCAGATCATATCTTTTTCCTTCAGATCCCCTTTCCCTTCCAAGCAGATCGAGAGTTATCTGAAGAATTTCATCTGTGGTGATACCATTGTAAATGTTCCTCTCAAGCCTGTCAATTATATGAGATGCAGTTTTTCCATCAATACCTGCTTTCATGATTGTTTTTCTTATCTTGCTGGGATTGAATTCTTCAACTCTTCCATCCCTCTTTATCACATGGATCTTTCTGGACTTCATTATACTCACCTTGCGAAGACACAGCCTGGAACTTTATTAACTATACCTCGGATTATGTAAAAGATTGGGTGCTATTGCATTGCAGAAAAGGAATTTGACAGCCCTTAACATACCGAAATGATTAAATATGCCGATTTTTTCAATGATTTTCAATGATTGAGACTCTCCTCTCCCTTACAATTAATGGTGTACTGATCGGAGGTCTTTATGCTCTTGCGGCTCTTGGTCTGACAATTGTTCTTGGGGTTATGAGGGTGATAAACGTTTCTCATGGAGCATTTTACACCCTCGGGGCTTACTTTACATTTTTCTTTTCAATAATGCTTGGTTTCAATTACATCACATCATTTTTGCTTTCAGCATTAATTGTTTTTGCAATAGGTGTTGTGTATGAGAGAGTTCTGATAAAACCAATAAGAAAGGAAGAGCTAAATGTTCTGATTCTAACATTTGCAGGGGCATTTGTGATTGAGGAGATAGTCAAGTTTGTCTTTGGACCGAGATATAGGAACATTCCTCCGTATCTCAGCGGTACTGTAAATATCCCCGGTGGATCCGTGGATGTTCAGAGAGTGCTATCTTTTGTTATTGCTATCGGAATAGTCGCAATGCTGTTTGCCATTCTAAAATTCACGAAAATCGGCAAGGCAATGAGAATGGTTGCTGAAGATGAGGAGGTCTCAGGAACCCTCGGCATAAATGTTGACAGAATTCAGATGTTTTCTTTTGGCTTTGGAGCTATGCTTGCAGCATCAGCAGCAGCACTTCTCAGCCCAATATACCTCCTTTACCCCTCTATGGGGTGGGACCCTTTGCTCAAAGCCTTTGCAATAGTCATATTTGGGGGGATGGGCAGCATACCTGGAACCGTTTTTACCGGAATTATCTTTGGAGTTGCTGAAGTTTTAACAGGCTACTACATCTCGCCAACCTGGAAAACAGTTGTGCCGTTTCTATTGCTCATACTGATCATAACCTTCAAACCAACCGGATTGTTCGGGGGGGAGGAGTAAAAATGAAAGAAGTAAAAGTTTCAACGAGCATCTTGGGCAATAAGTACACTGCCGTACTTGCATTTGGTATTATTGCTGCTATCCTTCCCTTGGCAACACCAAGCATATATATAATCCATGTCCTTATTCTTGCTCACATCTTTGTAATCTATGCAGCGAGCTGGGACATCCTGACGGGATACACAGGTCAGCTCAATCTGGGACATGCCATGTTTTTTGGGCTTAGTGCCTATGTTGTTGCGATAACAAATACAATGCTCAAACTACCACTTATACTCTCAACCATTACAGGTGTCTTCTCAGCATTTCTCCTCAGTCTTGTTGTTGGCATACCATGTCTCAGACTGAGGGGACCGTACCTGGCAATCACAACATTCTCCTTCTCATGGATACTTTTCCTGCTTGCAAGCAGTGCAATGATATGGCTGAGCGGTGGTGAAGAGGGTGTGAGAGGTGTCAAAACGTTTGTTGTAGGATCTGTACCCAATTACTATCTCTCACTTGTTCTGATGATCCTATCGGTGTATGTGCTTTACAGAATAGCATCTTCTGAAACCGGACTGATACTCAAGGCAATAAAAGAAGATGAGGATGCTGCAATGGCGTGTGGAATAGACACAACCAGATACAAACTTCTGGCATTCATCCTGAGTGGAATCTTTGCCGGAATTGCTGGAGCTTTTTACGCCCAGTACATGAGAATCGTAACCGTTGATGTTGTAACACTTGAGCTTTCAGCCTCTGCAATAACTTTCTCCCTCATAGGGGGAATTGGAACAATAATTGGTCCTGCAATAGGGGCATACATGCTAACAATTCTTTTTGAAGGATTTTCATGGCTTGCAGATTACAGAATACTGATATACAACCTGATAATAGTTGCGTTTGTTCTTTTCCTTCCGGGAGGTTTGATGAGGCTGAATGAAAAAATAGGTAAAAAAGAGGTGGATGGTGATAAGAAATGACAGAAAATGACTTTCTCAAGGTGGTAAATTTAAGCAAGCATTTCAAAGGCTTGAAGGCAGTTGATGACGTTAATTTTAGTGTCCATAAAGGTGAATTTCTTGGCATCATCGGTCCGAATGGGGCAGGAAAAACAACCTTGTTTAATCTTATTACAGGCTTCCTGAAACCAACTTCAGGGAAAATACATTTCAAAGGAAAGGATATAACTGGGACAAAGCCCCATGAAAGAGTGAAGCTGGGGATTGCAAGAACGTTCCAGGTTACAAAACCCTTTAGAAAGTTCACTGTTGTTGAGAATGTTATAATTTCAGCACTGATAGCAAGAAAACAGGGAAAAATCCAGGAACATGAAAGAGATTTTGCAATGGATGTTCTTGAAAAAGTTGATCTTGCTCATAGAAAAGATACACTTGCTGAAAATCTACCCCACGGGGATGTTAAGAAGCTTGAAATTGCAAGGGCTCTTGCAACAAAACCTGAGCTTCTTTTGCTTGATGAACCATTCTCAGGATTGACCGGTGAGGAGGTTGAAACTCTCCAGGA
Organism: Geoglobus sp.; assembly: GCA_027016965.1. Next base: position 16,586 of record JALURI010000255.1, on the reverse strand, counting down.
CGTCATAAAAAGCATTCACGAAAACGGAATAACGGTCATATTAATCGAGCATGTTCTCAAAGCATGCATGGCTCTGTCTGAGAGAATAATCGTGCTAAATTACGGCAAAATAATTGCTGACGGTACACCACACCAGGTGTGTATGGACAGACAGGTTATTGAAGCTTATCTGGGCAAAAGGGGGTTGGAATTTGCTACAGGTTAGAAACGTTGTAGTTCATTACGGTAAGGCTCTTGCAGTTGACAGCGTGAGCCTTGAGGTTAAAGAAGGAGAATTTGTGGCAGTCATAGGACCAAATGGTGCTGGAAAAACCACTCTATTCAAAACGATTTCATCTGTGAAAAAACCAACTTCTGGAGAGATATTCTTTGAAGAGATAAGAATAGACTATCTTCCACCACATGAAGTTGCAAAGCTTGGAATTTCCCACTGTCCCGAAAGGAGAAGGTTGGGTTACAGAATGACAGTAATGGAAAACTTGGAACTTGGGGCATATTTGAGAAAGGACAAGAGTGCTGTGGAAGAAGATCTGAAATACGTTTTTGAGCTATTTCCGGTACTGAAAGAGAGAAAAAATCAGAAAGCAGGAACATTGAGTGGAGGGGAGCAGCAGATGCTTGCGATAGGCAGGGCTTTAATGGCAAATCCCAGATTGCTCATGATGGACGAACCGTCTGTTGGTTTGGCACCACTCATGAAGGAGAGAATATTTGAAGCAATAGAGGAAATAAAAAGGGAACGAAATGCTACAATTCTCATATCCGAGCAGGATGCAAGCTTGGTTTTGCCAATATCCGATAGAGCTTATGTTATGGAGACAGGAAAGATAAAGATGGAAGGAAGTGGAAATGAGCTTCTGGATAACGATTATGTGAAGATCACATATCTTGGCTTATAGATGGTTGTAATCCTCTACCTGCGGAAAAAATCAATCCCGCGCAGTATCTGTCAAGCTCACCTGTCCAGCTTAGAATGGGTTCACAGTCCAGATACACCTTAACCTCTGATAGGTCAACCTCTACCCTCACATCGTGCCACTTGTTATCCTCTATCTTGTTGCTGGCAGTGTACTTGAGATGGTTAGATATAACAACAACCTCGATCTGGTTAGTGTATGTGTCCGAGCTTGTTCCGTAATAAATCACAAATTCGGCGGGAACTGAAAACTCCAAAATTTTTATATCTGCATGCATTGCTCAATCATTATGAAAATAATAACTTGTAAAGATGGAATATCTCCAGCAACGGGAATAGTTTTGATGCTTGCCGTTACTGTTATGCTCTCTGCCTTCATGTATTCGGCCATTGACATACCGGAACTCAAAGTTCCCGTTCTTACAATTTTTCGGTCAGTGAATGAAATTGTGCCTCATGAGGTCGGACTGCACAGGGAATCACAGATTGTGAAGATTACAAGCTTCGGAGGACAAGCCATTCCTGTTGAAAATATAAAGATCAAGGTCTCTGCTTACAGAAACGGGTCACTTCTTCTCTCAGAGACATGCTGGGGCTTTCCTGTAATAAAATTCGGTGACGCTGAATGCAGTGGTGATGATTTCCTTGACAAGGGCTATCTGGGTTTTGATGTGATGGGAGAACTGCATGTTAGCAGAGACGGAGTTATCTCTTCCGGGGAGTTCATAGGGTTCAGAATAAAGGTAGGCAGTGGAGGAATTCAGCTGAGACAGGGCGACATCATTTCTGTTCAGGTGTTTGATATGGATTCAGGGTTGATCGTAGCCAGAATTGAGAGAACTGTCGATTAATCAGGTTTAAAACTCCAGAAAAATTGTAGAGAGGGAAAAAAATTTAAATTTAACCAGTTAATAGCTGGAAGGTGGTGGAGTTGAACCATGAAATTGAAATTCTCAGACTTCTAGAAAACAACAGCAGGCTTAATTCAGCTGAAATAGCCGAAATGCTAAATTTGAATAAAGAGGAGGTTGAAAGGGTAATCGGGAGATTTGAGGAGGAGGGTGTGATTCTCAAATACAAGGCAATTGTTGACTGGGAAAAGGCTGGTGTTGAGGAGGTCTATGCCATAATTGATGTAAGGGTAAACCTTACCAGGGAGAAGGGGTATGATGACGTTGCCAAAAGGATTGCCAAATTTCCTGAGGTTCACGCTGTCAGACTTGTGAGCGGAGATTACGACTTTCAGGTTGTTGTGAAGGGCAAATCTCTCAAGGACATCTCGTTCTTTATAGCGGAAAAGATCTCCACAATCCCTGAAGTCAGAGACACCGTTACACATTTCCTTCTGAGAACATATAAGGAAGAGGGTGTAATTCTTTTTGAAGATGATGAAGACAGGAGGCTTGCAATTGTCCCGTGATAAACTGAACAAAAGAGTATTGGAACTGAAACCTTCAGGAATCAGAAGATTCTTTGAACTGATAATCGGAAGAGAGGATGTTATCAGTCTTGGTGTTGGTGAGCCAGACTTCAGCGTTCCATGGAGAATCAGAGAGGAAATGATATACAGCCTTGAAAAGGGCATCACCTCTTACACCTCGAATTACGGTCTGATGGAATTGAGAGAGGCTATTTCAGAATATTACAGAAAATTCGGTGTTGAAGTATCTCATGAGAATGTTTTTATCACAACAGGGGTAAGTGAGGGGATAGATCTTGCACTGCGAGCAGTTATAAACCCGGGTGAAAAGGTTCTGGTTCCAGAGCCCACTTATGTGTCCTATCAGCCCCTTGCCCATCTTGCCGGAGCTGAGGTGGTATCACTGCCAACTGATCCTGAGTTCAAAGTAACATATGAGGAGATTGTAAAGTACCGAGATCAAAATATCAAAGCTGTTATGCTTAACTATCCAAATAACCCAACAGGAGTAAGTTTAAAGAAAAAAGAAGTTGAAGAAATTGCAGATGCAGTTAACGAACTGGATTGCTTTATCATTTCTGATGAAATTTACGGGGAGCTGAGCTACAATTTCAGGCATTTCAGCATGGCAGGACTTGACGGGATGTTTGAAAAAACGGTGGTACTGAACGGCTTTTCAAAGGGATTTGCAATGACAGGAATGAGAGTCGGCTATGTTATAGCTCCTGAAGAGATTCTGGATCCAATGGTGAAAATTCATCAGTACTCCATGCTATGTGCCCCAGTTACAGCTCAGATTGGGGCTCTTGAAGCTTTAAGGAATGGAGATGAAGAACTGGAAAGAATGAGATCAGAATACATGAGGAGGAGGAACTTCTTTGTCAGAAGACTCAGGGATATCTTTGATGTTGTGATGCCAGATGGAGCATTCTATGCATTTCCAGATGTCAGCTCCACCGGTTTGGACGGAGAAGAGTTCGCAGAAAGGCTTTTGCTTGAGAAAAACGTTGCAGTTGTCCCGGGAGAAGCATTTGGAGAGTGCGGGAGAAATTATGTCAGGTGTGCCTATGCGGTTTCCATGGACAAGCTAAAAACAGCAGTTGAAAGAATGGAAGAACTTGCAAACTCTCTTTAAATTATTTTCAAAGCTCTTTTGCCATTCTAATCCATTTTCCAAGCCTTCCTGTTTCGATAAATCCATGCTTCAGATAGAATTTTTTTGCCGGAAAATTCTTGGACCCAACCCACAGTCCCATGATTTTTCTTCCTTCATCTTTTCCATATTTCTCCGATTCTACAAGGAGTTTTGAGGCAATTCCTTTCCCACGATATTCTTCACTTACAAAAAGCTCATGAAGCTCGGCAACCTTATCTCTTTCAAAGGGACTGATCCAGTCTGTATCGCAGGCTGAAAAACCAACAGGTTCATCAATTTCAGCAACAAAGAATCCATTTCTGTCTCTGCCATAAAGCCATTTGAAGTAATTCCTTATCTCTCTCCTGCTCGTGTATGCATATTCCTCGAATCCCTCATATGCCTCTATGTATATCTCAACGAAGCTGTCTATATCGTCTCTGTTCACCTTTCTGATTATCACAGATGGTTTTTTATTACCTGAAGTAAAAAATCTTCTGATGCTGGATATCCTCAGAGATCTTGTAAGTATTCCTTCTCCTTCAGGAAATGAAGATGAGCTGAGAGATTATATTGAGGATTTTTTAGAGAAGACAGGCTTTTGCCCGAAAATTGATAAAGCTGGAAACCTTTCCATCAGAGGAAAGTCAGATCTCTGGTTTGTCACTCACCTTGATACAGTGGAAAGGTTGACAGAATTCAGAGTGGATGGTGATTTTGTTTATGGTACCGGAGTTGCCGATGCAAAGGGTTCTATTGCTGCAATGCTCTTAGCGTTATTGAATTTCAGCGATCTTGGGGTAAATTATGCATTTCTTGTTGATGAAGAGGAGGGAGGAAGCGGATCTAAATACTTTGCACAAAAATTTTCAGGTAAGGCTGTGATTATGGAGCCAACAGAACTCAAAACAGCTTTCAAACAGCTTGGAAGTGCTGAGGTCATTCTGAAATTTTATGGAAAATCTGTTCATGGTGCGTATTTTGACCGAGGTGAGAATGCGGTTGAGAAGGCGATTTATGAGATTTTACAGCTGAAAAAAAAGTACAGCTTTTCAGTCCAGGAATTCAGAGGAGGTGGGAATCTTTATGCAGTTCCAGACAGATGTACGGTAAGACTCAGCTTTATATTCGACAGTGAAACTGACATTGAGGGGATGATCGGTGATCTGGAGTCACTTAACGCCGAATTTGAGTTCTTTGATCTTTACGAGCCTGTTGAGCTGGATACAATTGAGGAAATTGAGAGATATTCACGGGGCAGAGTGGTCATGCATTCCTGGACAGATGCGTATCATTTCAAGAAAAATGGCTGGATGGTAACAGTATGGGGTCCCGGAGATCTTGTTGACTGTCACACAGAAAGGGAAAGAATTTCAATCAGAGAGATCCAGGAGGCATCTAAAATCATTGAAAGCATAAATAACGAGGTGATTGGATGAAAATAAGATTTACAAAAATGCATGGAAACGGTAATGATTTCATTCTCATAGATGAGTTTGATGAGACTGTTGTTGAGGAAGGGCAAAAACCCCATTTTGTAAGGGTTGTGGCTGACAGGCACTTTGGAGTGGGAGCAGATGGCGTTCTCTTTGTTCAGAGATCTCAGAATGCTGATGCAAGATTCAGATATTTCAACTCTGATGGAAGCGAGGCAGAAATGTGCGGAAACGGAATAAGATGTTTTTCAAGATACATTGTGGAGGAGGGTTATGCAAAATCACCTCTCAGGGTTGAAACTCTGGCAGGGGTCCTAACTCTTGATGTGAAAAAAGACTCTGAAGGATGGTGGGTCAGGGTTGACATGGGTTGCCCTGAGTTTGATCGGAAAAAAATTCCGGCAAAGGATGAGGTATGGGGACGGGAAATGGAATTTAATGGCAGAAAATTCAGAGTATATGGTGTTAACACGGGAGTCCCTCACGCTGTTGTTTTTGTTGATGATCTGAATTTTGACATAATCCCGGTTGCGAGATATTTCAGATACCACTATCTTTTTCCTGAAGGAATAAATGTGAACTTTGCAAGTATTGTTGACAGAAAAAGAATCCAGATCAGAACGTATGAAAGGGGAATTGAAAGTGAAACACTTAGCTGTGGAACAGGTAGCACAGCTGTTGCTGCTGTTGCCTTTAAGCTGGGAGTGGTTGAAAACAACGTGGAAATCCTTACAAAAGGGGGAAAGTTAAAAATTGAAATTCTGGGTGACAGAGCATTCATGACGGGAAAGGTATCCAGAGTAGCTGATGGCTTTCTTGACCTGGAGGAGCTGAATTATGAGATTTTCTAACAGACTTGTTCTTTCTGCGATGGCAGGGATAAATAACTGGGAGTTTGCGAAAAAATTTGATGCAGGTTTTCTCATACTCGGAGGTTTTAATGCTGATCGAAAAGCAATGGAGGCAGGCATCAGGGCAGTAAAAAGGGGTAGAAGGGAGTTCATCTTTCATGACCCTATTTCAGGGATAGAGGATCAGCTGAAAAGAGCTGTAGAGGATAGCAGAATTAAGGGAGTAAACATCAGATCTTCATCTCTTAAAGGTTACGTTGACTCTGCAAAGCTTGCATCTGAATACGGGGCTGTAATAGAAGTAAATGCTCATTGCAGACAGCCAGAATTTCTGGAAATTGGTTGCGGACAGAATCTGCTGTTTAATCCGGATAGGCTTGTCAGGATTGTTGATGCTGTTTCAAAATATTCGGAGGTTACTGTAAAAATCAGAGGTGGACTTGAAATAGATTATGTCTCAATTTCTGAAAGAATCTTTGAAGCAGGGGCATTCATGATTCACATCGATGCAATGGTACCAGGCGGTAGGGCAGATTATGGAATTGTGAGAGTGATCTCACAGATAGGGAATGTTATTGGCAACAACTCCGTGCAGGATTCTGAATCAGCAAAAAAAATGATTTATTCTGGTGCCAAGCTTGTTTCTCTGGCAAGAATGGCTCTCCAGAATAAGGATATATTTAAAAAGCTCCTTGAAGATGATGTTCTTGCTTCCGGAATTGAGGTGGTTTAATGGAGATTGCAAGGGATATTAATGAGGAGTTAAAGAGCGCATACATCGATTATGCCATGAGTGTCATTGTCGGAAGAGCTCTTCCTGATGTTAAAGATGGATTAAAGCCCGTTCAGAGGAGAATTCTTTATTCGATGTATGAGATGGGTCTCTTCAGCAACAGACCATACAGGAAATGTGCGAGGATAGTTGGTGATGTTCTGGGTAAATACCACCCTCATGGGGACTCTGCTGTATATGATGCGCTCGTTAGAATGGCACAGGATTTCAACCTCAGGTACATCCTTATTGATGGACAGGGGAATTTTGGAAGCATAGATGGAGATGAGGCAGCAGCAATGCGATATACTGAGGCAAGGCTCACAAAGATTGCTGAAGAGATGCTTGCCGATATTGAAAAGGAGACTGTTGATTTTGTTCCGAACTTTGATGCCACGCTTAAAGAACCATCAACACTCCCGGCGAAGATACCCAATTTACTGATAAATGGATCAAGCGGTATTGCTGTTGGAATGGCAACCAACATACCACCCCACAACCTGTCAGAGGTTTGTGAGGCTATTGTTGCTTACATAAATGACGAAGATATTAGCATAGGAGAGCTCATGGAACACATAAAAGGTCCCGACTTTCCAACAGGTGGGATCATTGTTGGTGTTGAAGGGATAAGAGAAGCATACAGGACGGGAAGAGGAAAGATAATTGTGAGGGGAAGAATTGAGGTTGAAGAGAGAACCCTCGTAATAAATGAGATCCCATACCAGGTAAACAAGGCAAATCTTGTTGAAAAAATTGCGGAACTTGCAAGAGATGGGAAGATCGAGGAGATAAAATCCGTCAGGGATGAGTCAGACAGAGAGGGGATAAGGATAGTTATTGAGCTGAGAAGCGGAGCAAATGCAAATATAGTTCTCAACAAGCTCTACAAGTACACCCAGCTCCAGACCACCTTCGGGATAATAAATCTGGCTCTTGTTGATAATCAGCCAAAAGTTCTGACCCTGAAAGATCTGATTTCAGAGTTTGTCAACCACAGAAGAATCATTGTAAGAAGGAGAACAGAATACGAACTAAGAAAAGCTGAGGAAAGACTGCATATTGTTGAGGGGCTGAAGATTGCGGTTGAGAACATTGATGACGCAATTGAAATTATAAAGAAGTCGGAAAGTGTATCATCTGCGAGAGAAAACCTCATGAGGAGATTTGGACTTACGGAAAAGCAGGCTGATGCTGTCCTTCAGATGAGACTTCAGAAGCTTACCGCAATGGAGATAGATGGGCTTTTAAGAGAGTATACTGAGCTAAGGAAAAGGATAGAAGAATACAGAAGAATTCTGGAAAGTAAGGTAAGGATCGATGAGATAATCGTGAATGAAACGCTTGAGATAAAGAACAGATTCGGAGACGGCAGAAAAACAGAAATCGTAAAGGCGTATCATGAAATAGATCATCATGATCTCATATCTGAGGAAACCAATCTTCTTGTTATAACTAAGGGAGGATATGCAAAGCGTGTAGATATGGGAGCATTCAGATCTCAGTCCAGAGGTGGAAGCGGTGTTCTTGGGATAAATCTGAGGGCAGATGATGAGATCTCGTCAGTATGTGCTGTCAACACAACCCATAGACTTCTTCTGTTTACAAAGAATGGAAGAGCCTACTGGATTTATCCATACGAAATTCCAAAACTTGACAGAACTGCAAGGGGAATGAGCCTCAGACATCTGATATCTCTTGAAGAAGGAGACCATGTTGTTTCGGCAGTATCCGTTCAGGATTTCTCAGGGAAAGTTCTGATTCTTACAGAAGATGGATACATCAAAGCGGTTGATCTTGAGGATTTTGAAAATGCCAAAAGAGCTGGTATCATTGCTGTGAACGGAAGCATAAAAACTGTTAAAAGAGTAGAAGGAAGTGATGTGATTGTTTCTACAGAAAACGGAATGGTGATAAAGTTTGACGCATCTGCTGTACCTGTCTATGGAAGGAATGCCAAGGGGGTTAAGGCTATCAGACTCAGAAGCAGTGACAGAATTGCATGGATGGATTGCAGTAGCGGGAATGAAATTCTGATTCTAACTGAAAATGGCTATGGTAAGAGAACCAGTCTGAGGGAGTTCAGGAAGATTGGAAGAGGCGGAATGGGTGTGATAGGATTCAGAGTTAACAGGAAAACAGGAAAGGTTATTTTCTCAGAGGTAGTCAGGTTTGAAAAGCTGTTTGCCTTCAGCAAGGATGGAAATGCAATTCTTGTTGACATAAATCAGATTTCACTTCAGGGGAGAAACAGCTCCGGTGTAATTGTTGCGAGAAACGGAATTTTAAAAGCATTGCAGGTGAAAAAATGAAGCTCAATGCTGAAGATTGGGAACATAGGGGTAATTACAGCGTTTCAGTTCTCCATAGTTTTAGTGAGAGGGTATTTGTTCAGCTTGTCCATGTGAAGGGGATGGTAAAAAGACACTTTCACAGAAAACAAACAGAGGTCTTTGTCGTGATTGAAGGAAATGGAATTCTGGAAATTGGTGAGAGTTCTTACAGTGTGGGATGTGGGGATGTTTTTCTCTGTCCACCTGAGACCGTTCACAGCGTAGAGGGAAATCTTAAAATTCTTGTATTTAAATACAACTATGAGCCAGATGACAGTTACTGGCTCGATACTTGAGAGGTGTTAGGCAATGGAAACCCTTCTTCTTTCAGGAAATGATGTTGAAAGAATTCTGGACATGAAAGCCTGTATGGATGCTGTGGAGCATGCCTTTGAGCTTCACGGAAAAGGACTAACCCAGATGCCGGCAAAGATATACCTGGTCTTTGAAAAAGGAGATCTCAGAGCGATGCCAGCCTATATTGAAGGACATGCCGGGATTAAATGGGTCAACTCTCATCCTGAGAACAGAGAAAAGGGATTTCCTACAGTTATGGCTCTTCTGATATACAATGACCCGGATACCGGTTTTCCTTTGGCAGTTATGGATGCAACTCACATAACCAATCTCAGAACAGGTGCGGCTGGAGGAATTGCAGGGAAATATCTTGCAAGAAAGGATACAAGTGTGATTGGCTTTGTTGGCTGTGGAATGCAGGCAAAAACACAGTTTATGGCACTTAATCAAGTCTTCAGCATTGAAAAAATTCTTTGCAATGATATCTCATCGCAAAATGCCAGAAAGCTTGCCGAACTGGCTGAAAAGACAGGAATTGATGCAGAGGTGGTGGACTCTAAAAGAGCCTGCAAATCTGATCTGCTTGTAACAACAACCCCATCCAGAAGACCTGTCATAAAGGACGAGTGGATTCAGGAAGGGATGCACATAAATGCAATTGGGGCAGATGCACCCGGAAAGCAGGAACTGGACCCCAGGATTCTGATGAGGGCGAAGGTTGTTGTGGATGACTATGAGCAGGCGGTTCACAGTGGAGAAATAAATATTCCGATATCTGAGGGTATCTTCACACCTGAAGAGATATACTGTTCCCTCGGTGAGGTAGTTGCAGGTATAAAAAAAGGGCGAGAATATGATGATGAAGTCACGATTTTCGACTCCACAGGACTTGCAATTCAGGACATTGCAACAGCAAGGGTTGTTTATGAGAAGGCTCTGGAGATAAATGCTGGAATAAAATTTCAGTTCTTTGCATGAGAATTGCATGTCTTGTTTCAGGTGGAAAGGATTCAATGCTCGCACTTCATAAGGCGAGTGAGAAGCATAAACTTGTCTGCATAGTATCAATTTTTTCCAGAAACCCGGACAGTTTCATGTTTCACACCGCAAACATCTCAATGACCGATGCAATAGCCCAGTGTCTTGAAATTCCCATCTTTAAGATATGGGTAAGTGGTGAGGAGGAAAAGGAAGTGTATGAACTTGGAGATCAGCTATCTGCACTGAACATCGATGGAATTGTTATTGGAGGAATAAAGAGCGAATATCAGAGAAGGAGATTTCAGAAAGTTGCTGACAGGCTTGGAATCGAGATGATGGCTCCGCTGTGGCATCTGGATGAGGTTGAAATAATGAGAGAGGTTTCTGAGAAATTCAGTACCATAATTGTCAGAGTATCTGCCATGGGGCTTGATGAGAGCTTTCTCGGAAAAAAGATAGATGATGAGCTGATTGAGAAGCTTCTGAAAATCAAAGAAAAATACGGGATAAACATTGCCGGGGAGGGTGGCGAGTTTGAAACCCTGGTGCTTGACGCTCCTCTCTACAAAAAGATAATCGAGCCAGTTGAATGGAGGATAAAAAAGGATCCCTTGTCATGTCAGCTTGAAATAAATGGCTTCAGATTCGTTGAAAAGTAGGGTTTATTACCTGTGAAATCTGTTTCGAAATTTTTAGTGTGAATATGTTACTGTCGAAATCTAATTTGCTATTATATAACTTATCATAAAATAAAGCCAGAAGTTATGAAAAGTCTTATTAATGTGCCAGCCAGATATTCTGTCAAGGTGATGTGAGATGAATTGTAAAAATGATTTGTTTTGCGGTATAAATACTGCATCGGATAAAATCCCTGAGGAGATGAGTGATCTGGAAAAAAAGCATCAACCTGTTATTTATGCCCCTGATAAGGTGAAGGCTGGAGAGTATTTTGAGGTTAAAGTTTCGGTCGGTGTTTATATGGCACATCCAAATGAATACGGGCATTATTTTGGCTGGATAGAACTTTACCTTGATGATACACCTGTGGGCAGAGCCGACATTCAACCTGTTGTCAGCACACCAAGCGTTACATTTAAAGTATCTGCCACCCACAGTCATGAAGGTAAGAGGAAGCTGAAGGCTTTAGCCTTCTGCAATCTTCATGGTGTTTGGGAGGGAGAAAAGGATATTGAGGTGGAATGAATGGTGAGATATCAGTGCAAGGTATGCGGGTATGTGTACGACGAGGCTGAGGGAGATCCGGACAACGATATTCCGGCAGGAACAAAATGGGAAGATCTGCCGGAAGACTGGGTATGTCCTGTTTGCGGTGCTGCAAAGGAAGATTTTGAGAAGATCGAGTAATTCTCTTGTTTTTTATTTTTTGTGAATCTTCTGAGGTGATACAGATGTACAGAGAGATCAAACCCGGAATTTTCTGGGTTGGAGCTGTAGACTGGGATGTGAGAAATTTTCACGGATACACCACAAGGTTTGGCACAACCTACAATGCGTATCTGATAAAGGCTGATAAAACTGTTCTTGTTGATACAGTCAAGCATGGGTTTGAAGATGAGCTTTTTTCAAAGCTTGACGCTCTCAGTGTTGAAAGAATTGATTATCTTGTTGTGAATCACATTGAGATGGACCATGCAGGTTCAGTCAAAGAGGTCATTGAAAGGTATCCCGATGTGAAGATAATCACAAACATCAGGGGCAGAAATGGTCTGAAAGATGTCTACGGAGTAGATCATGAGACGATTGTTGTGAAAACAGGTGACACCCTTGATATTGGGAAGACACTGAAGTTCATTGAGATGCCACTTATACACTGGCCGGACAGTATGGCAACCTATACAGTTCAGGATAAGGTTTTGATGCCAAATGATGCTTTTGGAGAACACTATGCAAGCGAGAGAAGGTTTGATGATGAGTTCAGTGATGAAGAGATGGGAATAGTGTTCAGGGAGAATGCGAAGTATTATGCAAATATAATTCTTCTTTACAGCAACCAGGTCAGAAGAATCCTTGAGCTGTTCGAAAAGCTGGGAATTGAAATCGATGTGATAGCCCCGTCCCACGGAATTGTATGGAGGAAAAGAATAGAGAGGATAATGCAGAAATATATCGAATGGAGTTCTGGAACAGCTGAAAAAAGGATTGTTGTTGCCTACGATACAATGTGGAATCATACGAAAGAAGCTCTTGAAAGCGTGATAGAAGGGATAGAGGACACAGGTGTTGATTATGTAATCTACAGACTTGGAGTTTCAGATTTTACAGAAGTCATGACCGATATCATGCTCTCGAAGGGAGTTATAATCGGCAGTCCAACCCTAAACAGAGAGTTATTTCCAACAGTTGCAGCATTTATGACATACATGAGGGGTTTGAAGCCTTTTGGCAAGATCGCAGGGGCTTTTGGGAGTTATGGATGGAGTGGAGAGGCTGTTGGAAAAATTGTCGAGGTGTTCAACGAGCTGAAGTTTGATGTTGTCAAAACTGTCAGGTTCAAGTTCTCGCCTTCAAAGGCAAGGGATGAGCTGAGGGATCTTGGAAGGTCTGTGGCTGAGAAGGTTAATGATTCTGAGTAAGTCTTCGGATAGCGTCAAGAATCTTTCCGGCTTTTTCTCTGTCCTCTTCTCTTTCTGAACCTGCATACGACCTGAGCTGATCTGCAAGGGGAGAGATAGGAAAAATTTTACCCCAGAGCTCAATTCTTTCAGCCGAATCAATTCTCCATGAGAGGTCAACCCAGTCATTCCCAATTCTCTCCTGAAGATCGCCCATAACATCAACCTTCACACCGTTTATAATAAACACTGCATGGTATGACTTGTAAACCTCTGAGGATGAGTATTCCAGTTCCTTTACCTGAAATTCTTTCAGCAGATTGCTTATTCTGAAGGCAGAAGGTCTGTCTGTTATGACATCAATGTCTCCTGCTCTCACATCAATTCCGTGTAAGGCGAGACTTACACTCCCTGCCAGCACCCACCTTATTTGGTTTCTCTCGAAAATATCGTGAGTGAATTTCAGCACTTCCACGATTCTCTCATCCAGTTCAACTGCCTTCATATCACCACGTTTCCAAGCAGATGGAGATTTCCGATATTAACATTCTTCAAATGCTTCTTTGCCCGTTTGTAGCATTCAAAAACCTGATCCTTAGGTGTTACAGGCAGGTCCTTCAGTCTGTCATCTGGATGGAATATAAGAAGGGAATACGGTATGCTCTCATCATGACTCGCAATGAATCTGGCTATCTCCTCCACTTCACTATTGTCAACATAATATGGAACAAGCAGTGTTGTTGCAGAGACAACCTCAGGAAATTTGTGAAATATTGAGGAGAAGTTTTCCAGCACCTGTTCATTGCTCCTTCCAGTGAGAATTTTATGAAGATCGGGATTCCAGGCTTTCAGATCAAATTTCACTGTTCCACCACTTACATGACTGATTTCTCCAGCCTTTAAAGCGAGCTTCCTGTTCCCGGCTCCATTCCACTCCCAGCATATCATCACATCATCTCGGAGCTCAGTGATTTTCCTGCTGAAGTTTGTTGCAAATTCAATTTGAGGTTCAGGAGATCCGCCAAAATGACATATGCATCTTACATCCTTTCTCATTGCTTCCGGAATCAGTTCATTAATTCTGACAGTCTCTGCAATCTCCACATTTCTGTGGCTCCAGTTCTGACAGTAGAGGCAGTCAAAATTGCATCCGTAATAGAAAATGGCAAGATTGTATCCTTTAACCCTGCTTCCTTTGCAGAACCAGGCATTGCAGCAGTTTGTTGGTAACGGGTCAAGATATGCATAAAGCAAAGCTTGATCGACTCCAGACCTTGATTTTACCATTCCATCATCCCTGTATCTAACCTTGCACAGCCCGGTATCATCTATTTTGCATCTGTTTGAGCAGATCTTGCAATCTCCCCCTCCAATAAGATGGATACCTTCATGTATCTTTGTCGATATCTCTCCATGATTTTTGGAACATTCAGGACAGACAGGAATGGTCTTTGAGGGACGTGGATTTCTGCAGATCAGACATTCCATGACATGGGTAAGTTTCTCCGGAATAGTAGATAAAACTTATCTACCTGAGAATCTGACCAACGTCATCAAATCCCTGCCGCTTTCCCTTCCCGGCTTCCCTGATAAGTCTTTCGGGATTTCTCACAAGGTCAACAGCATTTCTTACGTGTTTCCTGACTCTGTTTTCGGCAATTTCGAGAAGCATTTTTTCATCCTCTGCCTCATCCTCATGAACGGTCACATCGATAATGTGTTTGTTTGTCATCAGCTCTGCAAAAATCTTTCCAATGGATAAAGCCAGATAGCTGAGGGCATCCTTCTCAGCACTGCCAACCCATCCTAAGGTTATAACAGTATCGCACTCTTCCTCTTCAATCAGTCTCTTCGCTTCTACGGGAATATCCTTTATTCCCGGTACAGTACGTCTCACATATTTCACTCCAGCGTAGCTCTTTAGCTCGTCTATGGCGATTCTTCCCATATCTATCCTTGAAAATGTTGTGTCAACTATGCCAATTTTCATCTCAGCGCCTCCATTGCTGACTGGATTGCTGGATTGCATGCTCCATACCTCAGCAAAACCTCCTCTATTGCTGAGAGTGTTGCGAGAAGGTCCCTCCTGCCAGTATTTCCCATATGACCAATTCTGAATACCCTTCCTTTGAGGTGCTCCTGACCACCTGAAATGGTAATTCCGTAATCTCTTTTCAGTGTTCCTCTCAGCTCTTTGTCTGTAATCTTATCCGGCATTCTGACTGCTGTTACTGTATTTGAGTACTGAGAATGCTCATCAATCTGGGGAAAAAGTTCAAGTCCTGCATTAAGTGCCCATGTTCTTGCGGCGTGTGCAAGTTTTCTGTGTCTGCTGATTCTGTTTTGAATTCCCTCCTCTTCTATTATTTTTAATGCTTCAGTTAAGGCAAGGAAAAGTGGAATGGCTGGCGTATATGGGGTCTGTCTTTCATCTGCCTTCTTTACATAAGCTTTCAGATCGAGATAGTATGGCACCTTTTCGTTGTAAAATTCCCATGCTTTATCTCCTATGGCAACAGCAGCCAGACCTGGAGGTGCACCTATGCATTTCTGAGAACCAACAACAGCAACATCAACTTTCCATCTGTCCATCTCCACTTCATCCCCGCCAACGCTTGTTATGCCATCCATTATAACAAGGGAATCATACTTCTTGGCAATTTTTGCCATCTCCTTTGCAGGATTAAGGATTCCTGTGGAAGTTTCGTTGTGGACAAATGCAATGGCATTGCTCCCATTTGCAAGACTTTCCTCAACTTTCTCAAGATCGATACATTTACCCCACTCAAATCTCAGATGATCAACCTCAGCATACCTCAAAGCTATCTTTGCAAACCTCTCTCCGAATTTTCCATTATCAATGCAGGTTATTCGATTAATTTTTGAAAATGATCCAATTGCAGCCTCCATTCCTGCAGTACCACTTCCAGAGATAATGGCAATATCGCCTTTTGTCCCGAAAAGAGACTTTAACTGATTTATGCAGAACTCAAAAATCTCTTCAAAATCCGAACTTCTGTGACTTATCATCTGCCTTGCCATTGCTCTTATAATTCTTTCATGAAGCTTTACCGGTCCGGGTATCATCAGCAGACCATCATCCATGGCAAAATCAGAGTACTGATGTTAAAAATACTTTATGAATTTTTCACCTTTCGCAGACAGAGGGGCAGTTCTTCGGGAATTTTTGCACATTATTTTCTCTTCCTGCAATCAGGAAATCGTGACCATTCCTGCAGGGAACTTTCCATCAGGTTTTAACCGGTTTCGCTTTTTTCTACCTCGTATTTACTTGGACACTTCAGGAGTAATTCTTCTGCATAAAATATACCATCCCTGTAGTCTCCTTTGGCAACAGCCGGAATACCCTCCTGATAATTTGTGAGTGAACCTCTGTACTTCACAACAATCTCAGTTTTTCCGTCACTCAATCTGAATATTCTTGTGTTGTTTTCGAAGAAGTAGGATGTTGAATTTGGGACAATCGTTCCATTAACCTGAACGTTCTCAGCGTAGCCTTTTTCCACTACCTGTGAAACGGATAGGTAGGGACTCAGACCTTTGTTAAATGAGACTATGATCAGCACTGAAAAAACGATTACTGAAATCCCCACAAGGATCTTAACCCTGTTACCTTTTTCCATGTTCTCTATTGAATGTAAAACTAATTAAAGCTTTCTGGCATAATTAAATATTTGAAAGTGGCTCAGCACTCAAAACCCTCATCATTTCATCAGCGGGGCCCTTTCATCATCGCCATTAATCTCCCTGCACTCTTACATTATAACGATAACGCTGAACGATGGAGAAAGATATATAACATTAAAATTGGTAACCTAATTTTATATGAGATGCACAGTTGCAATGCTTAAAGA
>JALURI010000254.1 GCA_027016965.1 Geoglobus sp. | reverse complement strand
GCACTACTCCGCATACTGCAAAAAGGTCGCGGCAACTCAGGCTCAATCCACTTTCAGCAGGGTGGAAGACTTCACCTCAAAGACGCCAGGTGAGTACGCATACATGGGAATGGTCATACTTGCCTATGCCTCAGCTCTCACATCCTCTCCTCAGCACATGGAAAAACTCAGGAATGCTGCAAAGCTTCTTCTTGAAGAGGCACCAACCCCGGACACAGGGCACTTTGGAGAACTTTACCGCATCCTTCCTGATGGCACCTTTGAGCAGCACAACGATATCCCACAGAACTGGTCAGCAACTTCCTCATATCTGGCGGGGGTGATGGTTTACCATCCTGAGAAAATACTGGCTTCCCTTGCCTTTCAGCCTGAAGAGGAGTGTTCTGTATCTTCGTGC
This sequence comes from Geoglobus sp., assembly GCA_027016965.1. Next base: position 1,914 of record JALURI010000254.1, on the reverse strand, counting down.
AGTTGCGCCATGGAATCAGGGAACACGGGGCTTCCCTCAGGTTTATTTTTCCTGCTCTCTGTGCTTGCTGCGGAACTGATACTCAGGAGAAGAAAACCGTGAGAGCTTCTTAACCCCCGACAGCATCAGAAGCTGGTTACCAATTTTCCACCATTTTCCTTGACAGGAGTGTCAAACAGGTACAAAATGTATTATATATGGATAAAATGCGTTCAGGGAGGGAGTTATGGTGAGAAAAAGTTTATTTTTATCATTATTGGTGGCGGTTTTTGTGTCTTCCTGTGCAGTAAATCCCACTCCGCTCAGTGAACTTGAAGGACGCATAGATGGAGCAGTGCTTACTTACGTTAAAGACGTTCAGGTGGTAACCGTAAACAGCATAGCTCCAGTAAAAAGAGACGGAACTTTTGAGGCTCAGGTGCCTGGTGAAGGAATTAACGTAATTATGGCTGTGGCACCCGGATCAAAAAGGCCTCTGCTTATGGGGGTTAAATTGTCAGAGGACCTTTACAGACCCACAATTGCAAGATATTCCCTGGATGCCCCTGTGCTGGATGCAGAGAGCACAGCCCTTGCCCTGGTGATGATGGACCCGTTTTTTGTGGGCCTTTCTGATAAATCAAGGGTAGATCTGGCCGAAGTGATTATGACACTTCCTGAGTTTCAAAATCTGGTAAATGCCATAGAGAAAGCACTTGAGGAAAATCCTTACACAGCTCTCAATCCGCAGGCACATCCTGAGATCTACCGCATGGCCACGGATATCGTGCCCAGAGCTCTTCAGGCAAAATTTGGAACCACAACAATCAGATATAGTCGTGCCGGCGTTACTGTTGATGAAAGTCTCCCCTGGGTTGAGTGTCCGGATTCTACCTCCATAAGGTTTAAAAACCCAACAATGGTGTACTACTGGGCGGATATTGTTGAGTACGATTTTCAAAATGGCGGTGCCTGGTGCGACGATCAGCAGTCAACACACTTTGTGCTGCCAAAAACCAGGTTTTACGATCTCACGTGTGTGTTTGACGATATATCTTGTGTGCTTGACCTGTTCCAGGTTCCTCCTGCTGATACAGACTGGACTTCATTTCCTGCAGGTGGACCCAGACTTGTTGGTATGTATAAGGGATTCGGCTCCAGAACAATTGGAACACAGGATTGTGGTGGAAAAACAAACGCAATGTACGCCAATCTGTGGCAGTCAATCAAATATATCATTACTCTTGCAACAAGTGCAGGAAACCTCATTCCCGACGGCCACCTGGTTGTGACCGGACTCAATGCAATTATGGACGAGCAGAAGATGCAGGAGTTCAAACAGGCACTGCAGTCAATGGATATCTGGACCGTTATAAATTATGTAATCAATATCATCAGCCTGTTCAAGGATGATATCGTCTCATACCTGAGCGGAGCATTTGGTTCTGGAGCTGCAGATACGTTTCTGGGCGCAGCCACCACAATTCTCTCTGATGTATTCAGGTTTGCCTCCATGGCTTATGAACTTACATCCAGAACCGGACCCTATTTCTACGACCTTATTACAGCAGGCGAGTATTCTGCTTATTTTGTGGACCCCGATGGTGGGTGTCTGGTAGAAGGAATTCCCCTTATAGTTAAACTCATGCCGGGCGCAATTTCCCCCGGAGGTAAACTTGTTATACTGGGATTTTTCTTCGGTTCATCTAAAGGAGAGGTGTGGGTTGGAGGAGCAAAAGTTACAAATATTATGTTCTGGTCTGATAACAATATCACCGTACAGGTTCCGCCGGGCAACCCAAAGACAAATGAGGTTTACGTGATTTCTGCAAATGGCAAGAAGAGCAATGTGATAAGAACCAGAATTAAAACTTCTGCAAGGGGCGGTGAGGAAGGTGGAGGATGTGCCATGGCTGGTGGTAATTCATCCACATC
>JALURI010000253.1 GCA_027016965.1 Geoglobus sp. | reverse complement strand
ATATATTTCCCGTCCATTAACTACACAAAGGAACGTGAAGCCTTCATTGAGTATATAAATCGAAGAATATCCGAATCCACAGCCAACAGCTACATCCACCATCTTGATACCTATCTGGCAAATAAGACAATCAACAAACCTGAGGACATTATTCAGATTCTTCAGAACGTGAAGAGAGGAAGAAACTGGGTTGTAAGATCTATCAGAAATCATCTATCAGAAATCTGATCAATTATTATGTTGGTAATAGAAGCATATCACCAGCTGGCTAAAAATGGAGAACACATTAAGGTTTTTATAAAGCTTGAAATTTTCTCAGGAATTCGAGGGAAACATGCGTATGAAATGTCAGAAACTATGATGAAGATCAACTTGTCAGGATTCCTGAGAAGGGAATAGCAAGAACCCCATTGTAGAATACAGCAAGGGAAATAAAAGGGGTTTCTTTGCGTATTTCCCAATTGAATTTACTGATGAGTTGAGAAGGTTTGAGGAATTTGAATACAGGGATCTCATTGAGAATTCAAGGTATAAAAGGGTTAACTCAAATTCCATTAGGAAATGGCACTACAACAAAATGATTGAGTGTGGAGTTGACATCTCAATTGTTGACTTCATTCAGGGGAGAGCACCAGCCAGCGTTGGTGCGATGCATTACTTAGCCACTGCCAGACAAGCAGATAAGGCACACTCAAAGGCTGTGGGAGAGATTAGAAAAGTTCTTGAGACCCTGTATCATCTACCACGTCTAAATGCCTCTACAACATAGACAGTCTTGCCATCAACAAAATATTCAAATCTGAAGTCTTCAACTCTCGACCTGTACATAGTCCTTTTTCTCATTTCAGTTTCTTGATTGACATCCCTGATCTTGGAGTGAATGGATCTTCTCCAAGCCTTTTTAAGATATCAACACACCTCTTTCTCTCAACCTCGCTTAACCTATCAAGAAACTTCACAACATCAGGATGGAGAGATACCAAGAACATTCAAAGCCCTCTTGAGCTCGTGTATTCATCCAAAGAAACAAACTTATCCCTATCCTTAATGACTTTTTCCCATTTTTCCTCGATGTAGCTCTGGAGTTCCTCGTATGATTCAATCAGCCCTTCAATCACCTCTTCAATGGGCTCATCCTTTTTCCTTAGCTTTTCGAGTTTTCTAAAAGTTCCTTCCCTGGGGGTTATTGAAGCCATCAAAATAAGTACACCTCAAAAGTATTTAACTTCTTTCTCAGGTCTCTTTTTCACCCATCACTTTTTTAGGAAGTTTCTTCGAGCAGATTTGCAACAACAACCTGATGATCTTCTCAGACTCAGAGATTACATCATGGTACACAACACAGAAGCTTTGACGTGCAGAGCTATGGTGGAAAATTCTCATATGAGATCCTGACTTCACCATCGCTAAGGTAATATACTCTATCCAACACAATTAGAATGTGAAATTCAAAGTCGTCTTGGAAAAAGGAGAGGATGGATATTACGTTGTTACAGTCCCATCTCTTCCAGGATGCATCTCTCAGGGTAAAACAAAGGAAGAGGCTTTAGAGAACATAAAAGAGGCAATTGAACTATACCTTGAAGTCCTCCAGGAGAAAGAACTTAAAAAGATCCAGAAAGCTGAGGTAGTGGAAGTGGTCGTTTGAAACTGCCAAGAGTTTCAGGAGAACAGGTCATCAAAGCTCTTGTTAAAGCTGGTTGGAATGTGGAGAGGCAGAGAGGAAGTCATGTTGTCCTTTTTAAAGAAGGTGCCGGGATTGTTGTGGTGCCACTTCACAGAGAGCTTGACAGAGGAACGCTGAGAGCGATAATAAAGCAGAGTGGAATGAGTGTCGGAGAGTTTGTGGATTTGCTCTAATCCACTTCTACTGGAGCCCTCCTCTTTTCCACTATTGCTCTCGGTCAGATGAGATCACATTCTGGCAGGTTGTATTGGACTTAGAGAGTACCTCATTGCACACAATATCGGAAGTCTTGACGTTCAGTTTAGAGTTATGATAGAAAAATTCCATCGGAGATTTATCACCAGTACATGGAAAAGTGGGGAAGAGTTAATCTGGTGTCTGAGGGTGCGAGTCTAAGGAAATTAATCAATCAGATCCAGCGATAATCGTTCTCTGTTCTCAAAATCTCTCATAAATCCTTTCTCTTTTGTCTATTTTTTCATCTGTGATTTCTTTAACCCTGAGAGAATATATTACTCTAAAATTTCCTACTCTAATTCTGTATGTGTTATTCTCTCCCTTTAATCTTTTTGTATGGGTGTGAAAAAGGGTTCTCTGCAAGGAGTCTGAGTTTTTCTTTGATCCTTTC
>JALURI010000252.1:448-2319 GCA_027016965.1 Geoglobus sp. | reverse complement strand
GTATAATCCACCACCATCACCATATAAAAAATAAAAAGGATTACTCGTCTGCGGTGCCATACAGCTCAAAAGCCGGTCCACCAGCTTTGTGACATCCGAGACATACCCCTCTGTCTACAACTCCCGGAGATCCACTTGCAGGAGCCTTGTATTTTCTCTGATACAGGAAGTCATCTGCATACTTACTGCTTACATGGCAAGTATAGCAATCGAGACCCAGAACTTTATTATGGATGGTGTGGAATCTACCATAGAAGGTCAGGGTGTAATCATCTCCCACGTATATTTCTCCATTTCTAATTTTCTCTGCCGTCTCTCTAATATCAGTCCTCTCTGTAATCTGCACCGGAGTTGGAGTCGAAACAACTTTACTTTCAGCAGAACCTTCAGGATTTTCTGGCTGAACACATCCTGCAATGAAGATGACAGTGATCAGAGCAAGAATGATCAGCAATTTTTTCATTGTCATTCACCTCCTGCAGAAATTATACCTATGATAACCATGGCCACTGCAATAAACATTAGGATCAGCACAATTGCTTTCATCAATAGTCACCTCCCTCCAGCACGTAGTATACCTGTGGTCTTGTTCCGTAGTCTTTCTTAAGCTGAGTCGCCCTTTTCTCAGCAATCAGCTTTGAAACTTCACTATCTGGATCATCCAGATCTCCAAAATGCCTGGCTTTAACAGGGCATACCACATCACATGCAGGTGTATATTCCTGAACCTTGCCTATTAGGTGTGTCTTACCATCTTTAATAGCCTTTTCAAGCCTGTGCCAGCAGAAGGTACATTTTTCAGCAGTTTTGGGTTTCTTCCTGTGAGTCCAGTGCCTGTTTTTATATGGTATATTCTCATAAGGTGTTTTTTCCTTCTCGGGAAACAGATTTTTAATTTCATCAATGTACTGGGGGGCACCATATGGGCAGACTGCCACACAGTATTTGCAACCAATACACTTCTCATAATCATACAGCACAATACCGTACTCGTTTTTCGAAATGGCATGAACTCCTATCTCATCGCAGGCCCTCTTGCATGGTGGGTCTTCACAGTGCATGCAGTTCATGGGGACAAATATTTTCCTGACATTGGGGTATCTGCCAATCTCATACTCTATAACAAAATTCCATGGATTGCCCGGGACATAGTGATTTTCATTGATACAGGCGGCAACACATGCTCTGCAACCAATGCATCGTTCTGTATCGATTACACGACCGAATTTAACCATCCACACCACCTCACACCTTATATACCCTAACTTTGGTATCGTTGAATGAGTTCATACCCCCAACCATGTCTGGATGGTATTCGAGAATCTTGTTGATCCATGACCCTTTTCTTGCCCACTCTGGATAACCAGGGCTCCAATGTCCGTAATGGTAAGATATTGCTACAGTATCGGGTCTTATACCCTCAGTGAGTTTTGCTTTACCCATCAACTTACCGACTCTTGACTCTACAATTATGGTATCTCCATCTCTTATACCAAGTTCCCGGGCAGTAGCTTTGTTAATCCATACTGTATTGTATGCTGAGTCATGAGCAACCTGGTTGAGAACTGGATTCACATTGCAGTATCCGCTCTGGTTTCTGTACATTCTCTTGAATGTGATAAGATAGTATGGATATCCATTTGCTCTCCTGTGTGGTGTTGGATATGCATGCTCTTTTCTCGGGATTGGTGAAAGATTGAGTTCTATTCTCCTTTCTACATCTCTATCTTCATACCACTCCTCAAAAACCCGCCTTATATTGGCGTTCTGGCTTGTAAGTTCCAGAACTTTATCCTTGGTATGAACGAGTTCCTCACAGTAAATATGCATCTTTGGTTTTCCCGGACCTTTGAACTTGAGTTCTGCTCCTT
>JALURI010000252.1:0-438 GCA_027016965.1 Geoglobus sp. | reverse complement strand
AGATACCGGTGCTCAATATCAACGAATTTACCATAGAATCCATCTCTCATCCCCTGTTCTAATGACTGTCTGGTTTTGTTTCTCCATAGAATCTCAATTGCAGACTTTGCATCATAGTTTCTGCCTTTTTCGAACTTGGGATTTTTAAACTTGAATTTTTCGTTTATCTTTTCCAGAAACTCATCGTAAAAACCAGCTCTTTTTGCAAGCTCAAACAGTATCTCGAGGTTCTGATATGGAATATTGTACGTGTTTACTATTGGGTAATGGAGAGTGTAATGTCTTGCGTGTGGAACCCATCTTCCACCATAATAGCCAAAAGCTTCAAGGTAAGTTCTATCTGGAAATACAACATCGGCATACCAGGCTGTCTCTGTCATCTGTATATCTATCACAACATTGAATGTTTTTGAAAGAGCTTCAAACTGTCTTTCTGTA
>JALURI010000251.1 GCA_027016965.1 Geoglobus sp. | reverse complement strand
CATTGATGATATTCTCATGGTTCATGAAGAGAGCTATGTCAGGTTCCTTGAGCGAGAAAGCAGAACTGGAGGTGTTATCGATTTCGACACAAACATTCCAGTGGGAGTCTTTGAGCTTGCACTGCTCGCTGCTGGTGGAGCGATAAAGGCAGCAGAGGCTGTTATGAATAAAAAGGTCAGAAATGCATTTGCAATGGTCAGACCTCCCGGTCACCATGCAAAACCTCACACAGGAGCAGGATTCTGCTATTTCAACAATGTTGCAATAATGGTGAGACACCTTCAGAAAAATGAAGTTGAGAAGATAGCAATCCTTGACTGGGATGCACACCATGGTGACGGAACTCAGGAGATATTTTACGAAGACAGTTCTGTTTTGTTCATATCAACCCATCAGATACCTCTTTACCCCGGAACAGGATATCCCGATGAAGCTGGTAGGGGAGAAGGAGAAGGATACACAATAAACATCCCCGTTCCACCAGGAACATCAGATGAAGAGTATATTTACATCTTTGAGAGCGTTATTGAACCTGTTCTGAGAGAGTTTAAACCAGAATTCATAGCAGTTTCTGCGGGACAGGATAACCACTTTACAGACCCGATTACAGGTCTTGCTCTTACTGCAAGAGGTTATGGAATGCTTATGTCCAGGGTGAGGAGCCTTGCTGATGACCTTTGTAATGGAAGAGTTGTGGCTGTGCTTGAAGGTGGATACAGTGTTGAGCAGGCACTACCATACACAAATCTTGCAATTATCTGCGGCCTGACAGGAGTTGATCTGTCCAGCATAAGAGAACCTGAAAATTACCTTGGAGAATTGAGATGGAGAAAAAGAAGCTACGCCATGCAAAAAGTGAGGGATAATGTAATGGATGTCAAAAAAATACACTCACAATACTGGGACTGTCTGAAAGATCTTTAATTATTAATTTCGTTGAATAACGTATTTTTTAATTTTAAATCATTTAGGTGTGTTTGTATCTATCTGTGTGCTACTTTATGTTATACCGCAACAATTAAATACCATGGTCTGTTCTGACAAATCATGACAGTTTCCTTCAATCCTGAAAATTGCGTCGGATGTGGACTCTGTGAAAGGGTATGTCCCAAATCGGCAATAGTCGTTTACAAAACCGCCGATTCATTCAAGGCTGAGATTGAAGGTTGTATAGATTGCGGGACGTGTACTGTTTACTGTCAGTATGGCGCCCTGAATCTTGAGGATTCACCTTATGATAAAATTCTCAAAAAACTTCATTACTCGAAAACCGATATTGAGAATTGCGTTTACTGTGGTGTCTGTGCTGAAAACTGCCCGAGAGATGCAATAGATGTTCGAAAAATCCTGGACAAGGACAGATTCAGACTTGGGCACATCACAATAGGGGAGGGATGCATAGAATGCAGAAACTGTGTGATATTCTGTCCGACAGATGCTGTCAGGATAGTCAGAGGAAAGCCTGAGATAGATGAGAGCAAGTGCATATACTGCGAGATATGTCAGGCAGTTTGCCCTAAGGATGTCATAGAGATTCATTGCGATTCCTGCAAGCTCACAACCCAGTATTCAGTCTCGGGCTCAATCAGTGTGGATGACAGATGTTCTCTCTGCTTTACATGTGAGAAGGTCTGTCAGTTTGATGCCATAAAGGTGAACAGACTGTTTGATGGCAGTCAGGAATTCTACCAGGAAAAATGCATTGGTGTTGAATGTTCAATATGCTTTAACATATGTCCCAATGTTGCCATAAGCTATGAATACGATGAGCATGGAAAGCTTGTTCTCTTCTCAGATGCCTGCAACTATTGTGGAAAATGTGAGAAATTCTGTCCTACAAATGCCATAAGGATAGACAGATGGGTTTCTGAGAGGTATGAAGAGCTGCATCTTCCTGAAGTGAGAAGAGACTACCATGGGATAAATCCAGCAGTCAGGGTCAGAGACACATGCATAGGCTGTCACTTCTGTGAGGCTGTTTGCAAAATATCAAAGGACGGTGAGATGTCACATGTTAGGGGTGAAATATCCTGGGAATCATGCACCGCATGCGGACTATGTGCTGCAGTCTGTCCAATGGATGCTGTTGATGTTTTTGAGAGGTACTAATCCTTTAGATTTTGTCATACAATTTTAGTTTTCATAAATCACTAAAAAAACAAAGAACAGTTTACATTCAGTTTTGGAATGTTAACTTTTTAGCATTTTCGTATGATTATCTCACCATCCTTTTCAATAAATACGATCTTGTCCCCCTCTTTAATTCCAAGCTTATTTCTGACGTCTTTTGTAAGAGTTATCTGAAATTTCCTCGTGACCAC